>NZ_JBFLUG010000121.1:0-22835 GCF_041008525.1 Parafrankia sp. FMc2
GTACACCCTCAGCCCGATGCAACCGGCGGATCTCCGCCCAGTCCTCCACCTTCAGCACCCCTCCTACCTCAGCAGGGGGTCAACTTTCGCGGCCCCCCAGGGGGTCAGTTTTCCGGAGGCTGCGACAGGCCGCCCGCCCCACTCGGGAAAGTTCGCGCTGCCCGCCATCCCCGCCGCCCGCAGACACAGCGCGGCGGCTTCCCGGTGGTCGAACGACCCGTCGCCGGGATGCGGTAGGTAGAGCAGCGTGGGCCGGAACCGGCGCAGGACCGCCATGACGGCACCGAGCTGGCCGGGGTCGCGACTGTCCAGCCCGCCGTCGGGGAACCGCAGCCAGGTCAGTGCGTCCGCGGGCACACCCAGGACGGCGGTCGCGGCGACAGCTTCGGTCTCCCGGATCGGCCCGAGCTCCTCCGGAGGCACGGTCGGGCTCGCGTGCTCCCCGGAGGTCAGATAGAGCACACCGACAGTGCGTCCAGCCCGGCAGTGCAGCGCGATGCTGCCGCCACAGCCGAGCACCTCGTCGTCGGGATGTGGCGCGACCACCAGGACCCGGCTCATCGCGTCACCCGCCCGAGCGGCGTCCAGAACCGGCGCGTGCGCCCACGACGGCTTCCCTGCCCGGGAACGGTGTCACCGGCCACGTCCAGTTGGCCGCCTGCGGCCCGGGTCAGGAGGTCGCCGGCGAGCCGGCGGGTGCCGTCGAACATGTCCAGCCCGCCGAGATCCTCGGCGAGGAACCACCGAAGCGCAGGCCGGCCCTCCTCGCAGCTGTCCGGCGTGTCCACGTTGGCGACGCAGACGTAGAGATGATCGACATGGATGTGGGGGGCGGGATGCCGGTCGGCCGGGACGGGTTCTTCCACGATCCACCACGGCATCGCCATGACCGCTTCCCCGTCCGCGCCGAACCCCCACGGTGTGGGGAGGCGATGCGGCGGGGCAGCCAGCGGCGCGGTGTGGCCGGTTTCCTCGGCGAGTTCACGCAGCGCGGCCTGGGTGGCGTTCTCAGCCTGCTCGACATGGCCACCGGGCAACATCCACCGCTCGAAGCGGGGATGACGGATCAGGCCGAGTGCCCAGGGCCCGCCGGCTGCGGGCCGGCGAAGGAGGAACACGCTGGCCGTCGCGTGACGTACTCCTGTCAGCCCCGTCATGCTCCGACCACCTGACGCGCGATGTCGATCATGCGCTGCTCGTCGGCCGGGGTCACACCTTCGTGGCAGGGCAGGCTGACCAGCCGGGAACACAGCTCCGCGGCGTTTGGGCAGGCGTCGGCGGGGACGTCGGCGAACGCGTCGTAGTCGTAGAGCGGCCGGTAGCCGTAGCGGCGCGGGTCGGAGACGAACCCGGCCTGGGCCAGCGCCTCGGCGAGGACGACCGCCAGGTGGGAGTCGTCGGTGAGCAGGAGCGTGGCGTATCCGTTCGGGGTGCCGTCGCGGACCGGGAACGGCGTCACCCCGTCCACCGACGCCAGCGTGGCGGCCAGCCGGTCCCGGATGGCCCGCCGCGCCGTCACCCGCTGATCGAGCCGGGCGAGCTGGCGCAGCCCGAGAGCTGCCGACATCGCCGGCAGCTTGAAGTTCAGGCCGAAGCCGCGGCCGAACTGCCCGCCCGTGGCGGCCTTCCCAGCGTTGCGGAGCGCGATCAGCCGGTCCGCGGTGTGCTCGTCGTCGGTGAGCAGGAACCCGCCCTCGCCGGTGGTGACGAGCTTGCGTAGGTGGGTGCTGAAAGTACCGATACGTCCGCGGGTCCCCACAAGCCGACCGCCGGTCCGGGTACCGTGCGCCTGCGCGGCGTCCTCGATCAAGGTGAGGCCGCGCCGGGTGCACAGCGCCGCCAGCGCCTCGCCGTCGGCCGGGTAGCCCCACATCGCTACCGAGACGATCGCCCGTGTGCGGGAGGTGAGGCGGCCCCGGACGTCCGACAGGCTCAACGCGAATGACGCGCTGTCAGTGACGTCGGCGAAGATCGGACAGGCGCCCACGGCCAGGACCGGCATCGCGGTCATCACCGGCGCGGTCGCCGGCACGATCACCTCGTCCCCGGCGCCGATGCCGTGGGCCAACAACGCTAGGTGGACCGCGGCGGTCCCCGACGAGCACGCCACCGCCCGGTGCACGCCGAACGTGTCCGCAAGGGCCTTCTCGTAGGCGGCGACGACCGGTGCCGTGCCGGACAGGTCTCCGCTCGACAGCGCCGCCAGGACCTCCGCCGTATCCGTCTCGTCGAGCAGGGGATGCGCGGTGTCGACCGTTCTCGGGGTCACGCGGCTGCCCTCCGCTCCACCAGGTCAAGCAGCTCGAAGGTCGGCAACAGGTCGGCCAGCCCCGGCGCGAATGGCGCCCCCGACGCCGCGGCGGTCAGGAACGCGCGCAGCTCGTGCTGGAAACCGGTCCGTTCGAAGCCGGTGTCCAATGGGCTGGGACGCCACTGCTGGGACCAGCCGCGCGACCCACCCGCCGCGTCCGCGGCCGGCAGCCCCGTCACCGTGAGCTTCGCCAGCCCCGTCAACGTGATCCCGATACCGGCATCGGTGAGGATCTCCACCCGGCTTTCGAACCGCGGCGCGTATGTCCCTGTCAGCACGTTGCCCACCGCCCCCGACGCGGACTGGGTCTGCACCGAGATCAGGGTGTCCGTCCCGTTGTGCAGGCACACGGTCTCCACCTCCGTCGCCGGGCCGGTCAGGTTCAACAGCAGGTCGACCGGATGGATCGCCTGCGCGAGCAGGAAACTGCGCAACGGCGGCAGGCCCCACAGCGACCCCCGGGGCTTGCTGGCCACATGCCGAACCGTCACCGACACCGGTACGCCGACCTCCGGCCGTGCCAACAGCTCGCGAATCCGCAGGTAGGGACCGGCGTAACGCATGTTCATCCCGACACCCGTCGTCACCCCCCGTGCTTCGGCCGCCTCCACAAGCTGCCCAAGACGCTCGGTGGAGACCGCGGGCGGCTTCTCCAGGAACACCGGAACACCGCGCTCGACCGCTGCCTGGGCGATCTCCTCGTGCGCCTGCGGCGGGCAGGCCGCGACCACGGCGTCCACGGCGACCTCACCGAACAACGCCTCGACGGACCTGAACCGGTACGGCACTCCGAACCGGTCCCCGACCCGGTCGACGACGGTGTCATCCGCATCGACCAAGGCGCTCAGCCGGACACCGTCAAGAGGCAACAACGCAGGAAGCAGGTGCGAGACGGCCTGCTCACCGGCCCCGACGACCGCGACCCTCACCTCCGACCGGTCCGCATCCGACGAACGACCGGCACGTTCTGTCTGCACCAGGGGCATAAATGCTCATCCTTCTCAATTCGAGGAAACACGACGTAGGTCGACAAGGGAAAATGTGCAGGCACAGGCGACGGCTGTAATGAAGGAGACAGAGCGCGGTCATTTTCGACTTTGGCGCCTGCGGCGATGAGAAGCTAAATTTTCCTAGCCCGAAGGGTGGGAACCATTCTTAACTTCCAGCCTGCCATCCGGACGCCGCGAAATTTCCCCGACTCCGGTAAAGGTCCACGCCCACGCGGGTATAAGGATAAGTGTTGCGTGGAATGCTGTCGAGGGGGAACCAGCGGATCTCGGCGCACTTATGTGGCTCGGCGTTGACAGGTTCACCCTGCCAGTTTTCCGGCCGGAAGAACAGGCCGAGGCGCCCTTCCCCGAGAGCGTTCCGGAAATGCACCGTCGAAGCAAGGATCAGCGACGCAGGATCGATGTCAAGGCCGACCTCCTCGCGGGCCTCACGACACACAGCGGTGGCGACGTCCTCTCCTTCCTCCAGCTTGCCCGACGGAACATTCCACCAGTTATCCGCGAAACCGGTACCAGTCCGCAAAGCAAGCAGAACCATGTCATTTCGGACGAGCAGGAGCATGGCGTCGATGATGCTGCGGTACGGCATGGTGGCAGTGCGCTCCCCAGGGTGCGCTGAGGTGGTCAGCGGCTGGTCGGGTCGAGCCCAAGGAGGGTCAGCTGCTCGGCAATCCAGCTGACCCGTGCGCTCGTGGACATGTTCGGCGGGATGTCGAAGATCTGCTGTCCGACCGTTGCGCAGATGCTGCGGACGACCCGGTCGGCGGCGGGTTGAATGTCGAGGACTTTGGAGCGGTAGGGGTCGCCGATCTGGTGCTGGTCGAACTTGTCGGTGCAGTAGAACACTGCGTCGTAGACGGGTGCCAAGGCCCGGCAGAACGTCTCCATGGCGTGCAGCACGGGGACGTGGGGTCCTTCCGGGCCGCCGGGTAGGACGAGCCAGGCGTAGGCGAGGACGTTCGCGATCGTCTTGTCCGCGATGACCATGGTGTGTTGGCGTGCGGTGCGCAGCAGGCTGGATAGCTGGGCCGCGAAGAGGTCGACCTCGGTCTCCAGATCGAACTCGCCGACGCCGTGCACGACGATCTCCTCGATGAACGGGCTGTTGCGCGCCGGCTCGGGGACGCAGGCGACGTGCACCCCGCGTTCTCGGTAGTAGGCGGCGAGGGCGTGGGTGAGGGTGGTCTTCCCGGAGGCGTGGGTGCCCTCGACGGCGACGACGCGGCAGTTGCGCAGCATCAGCGGGCTCCTTCCGCGGCCGACATCTGGTCGCCGCGGCTAGCCCGTACCGCGTGGCGAGACGAGGGCTGCGCCGAGGGAGTCGTCATAGGAGTCGCTGCCGTCTGATCCCAGGCGGCGACCTCGACGACGGCGTCGAGATCGAGCTGGTCCCACTGGTAGCAGCCGGCGTTGCGCGCCGCGACGAGCGCGATCCCCAGGGCGCGAACGAGGACCCGCTGAAGGATTTGCGGGGTACCCGCGGAAGTCATGTGGGCTGCCGGGGCAGGAACGGCGGTCGAGTCCGGGTCGGGGGGCAGGCCGTGGAGGTGGACGGCGACGCACACCTCGTGCAACGCGGCCGGTGTGGGGCCGTGCGCCGTGTCATGAAGGCGGGCGAGACCGGGCTGCGTGGTCGGACCCGGCCAGGCGGCGGCGAGAGCGGTGATTCCCCGCGTGGATTCGCTGGCAGCGGCGAGCCTCGCCAGGTCGTCGGCAAACCGGTGGCCGGCGAGGATCGCCGCCCGGCGCCGGGCCTGCACCAGCAGAGCATCGAGCCTGGCAGCAACAGTTGGACCCTCCGCCGGCTCCTCGGCCGCGACGGCGTGGAAGCCGAACCGCAATGTCGCCTCGGTCACCGTCAAGGTGTGGCCCCGCGGTAGCCGCAGGTACACCGCCCCCATGGCGCCCGGCGTCGCGGCGTGGCTTAGGACGGTGAACGCGGCCAACAGCGGGGTGCGTTCGGCGAACGGCCGCCGCTCGGCGCCGAACGGCGTGTCGGCCCAGCCCAGGTTCGTCGCCTCACGCATGACTGATCCGCAGCACAGGACGCTCGGCCGGCGTTTGTTCGGCGCGGGTGAGGGTGCGGATCGACCGCCCCAGGTATTTGGCGTAGTGGTTACGCCCGAACCGGTACCGCGCCCAGATCGCGCCGATCGGTTCGTCGAGCAGGTTCCCTAGCGGTTCGAGTAGGTCGGGGGCGTCGTAGACCGGCCAGGCACTGGCCTGCCCCGACGGCCCGATAACGATCATGTGGCCTTCGGTGTCCGGGGTCCACGCCGTCAGCCGTAGCGCTGGCCGCCAGTCGTGCACCGTCCGCAACTCGGCCAGTCGGTCGAACGTCGCTGTGGCCTCCTTCAGGCCGAGGAACTCGTGGTCGGCGAGGTCGAGCGCGTTCCCCTTCTTCAACGGCATGATCAGCTTGAGTTTCCCGGCGTCCAGCAGATCGGCGATCTGGTAGGTGAACGGCAGCGCGGCCATTGTCGAGCGGTAGACCACTGCCGACAGCGACAACGGGAGCCCCGCGTCCTGGAACGCCCGCACCCCGGCCATCACGGCGTCGTAGTTGCCGCGGACGCGGTTTGTCGTCGCCCGCGGACCTTCCAGTCCGACGTTGACGAACGCGATCTTGCCGGAGAGGCGTGCGGCCTGCTGGAGGCCGCGGGTCGCGTTGGTCGGCACGCCGATCACGGTCCCCGCGAACATGTCGACGATGTCGACGAAGTCCCGGCGCAGCAACGGCTCGCCGCCAGACAGGAACACCCGGGGCACCCCGGCCAGGTTGTCCCGCATCCGCTCCAGCGCTCCCAGTGTAGGGTCCGGTTCTTGGAGCGTCTCGGAGCAGAACGAGCAGTCGAAATTGCATTTCTTCGTGACCTGAAGAATCACCGACAGCGGGCCTGCGGCCTCAGCGGCGACCGCGTCCAGATCCATCGGAGCCCTCAGCCGGAAATGGTGCCCGTCGGTGAAGACGACAGGCTCGTCCGCCCGTGTGCAGATCTCATGGCGGTCGGGCCTCGTCGCAATATCCGCAGCCGGCGGGGACGGAGAAGTGGCGATCATCAGGTCCTCCCCGATGTAGGGCCTCGACGACCGAGCCAGCCGACCACCGTCATCGTGACGGCAAGCTGACGCGCCGACGCTGAACGTCCTCAGCTTCCCAACCGACCGCACACCCGTCATTCCCCGGGAAACGAACATCCGCTTCGGGTCCGTACAGTGCCGCTGACCTGCGGCGATGGCAGTGGCGGGGCGTATTTCTTCGGCTCGAACCCGCTGATTCGTTCGGCTGACTCCGCTCGGGCCAGACACGCGCCGCGGTCCCGCCGTGATTACGACAGCGGGAGACGGCCCCGCCTTCGCACGTGTTCCGGCCCCGCTTACCCGTTTAAACCAGCTGAGGAGCCGGCATCCGAAGGCAGCATGTTCTCGACCGCCAAGGCCAGGCGTTGCACGATCGCGGCACGCTCCTGTCCGGTCGCGTCGGCCAGCCAGCCGATCAGCAGGCCCTCCAGCAGCAGATGCAGCCCAACCTCACGGGTACGCACCTCGGCGTGCCAGGCCAGTGTGTCCTCCAGGATCTGCACGTCATCCAAGGGCAACGGGGTACGCATCCGCACCCCGAGTGTGCGCGGCTGGTTGACCTGCGCGATCAGCTCCATCGCCCGCGCGGGCGTGATGCCTGGTTCGCCAGTGATCGTCAGGGTGCGCAGCCAGCCCTCGGCCAACTCCCGCGGCGACGGCCGGGGCACTACCGGTCGAACTCCGACCGGCCAGACCCACAGCCCGCCGCCGTCCTCGACACCGATCACCACACCGAACCCGGCGGCGGCCAGAACATGCCGGTAACGCTGCTCCTCGAAAGGACGGTCGAGAACGTCGTCGTCGGTGACGCAACGCACGCGAAGCGCCTCGTGCCTCTCCTGGGATTCGACGATGAACCCGCCGCGCCGCTCTCCGCGTTCGACACACCCTGCGGCGCGCAACACGTCCCGGATCGCCTCAGCATGCTGTTCCCCCGTGGCGCCCGGCGGGCGGGTCTCCTCACCGGCGGAGGGACCATGGTGCTCGGGCTTGGTCCTTCGCCGCCAACGCATGATTCACGGTAAGGCAAGCGATCTACGACCGTCGACCACTCTTCTCGCCCTGCTACAGCAATCTTGGCGGAGGGACCTGAAGGGGTGCCCGCCCTATGGTCGGATAGGGCGCATGACCGGCGACCGCGAGGCCGCCCGACATCGGGCCGCTCAGGCTCGCGTAGTCGGCCGCGTGTCCGGACGGGAGCCCTGGCGCGATGCTGTCCGCTGACTCAGCCGCGGACGGTTCGGCCACCGTGCCAGCTGGCCGCGCGTCCATCGGGTCGACGCGCTCTGGCAGGACACTGTCTTGGGTGAACGATCCGGCTGGCGTGAGCGGGCAGCGAACCTACACGGCCAGCAGGTGTTCGCCGTCGACTACCAGGTCTGCCGCCGCTGCCGGCTGGGCTGAGTGGAACAGCCTTACACCCTGGAGCATTACCTTCGGTGCGGGTTGGCCAGCGCCGGCCTCGCCGCCCTGCGGGCCGAGTATCCCGGCCTGTCCTGGCACACCCTGGGCGGCCATTTCCGTTCCTCCCAGCCGTTCTGGGCCGCGATCGGCGCCGATGTTCCCGGAGGCTACGAGCAACGCGGGGTCTGCCCGCACGTCACCAGTGGCTGATCAGACGAAGTCAGCTGAGGTCTTCGCCGTGCTCGGCTCTGGTCCGCTTGTCCGAGTAAAGCCAGGATTACAGTTTTCGCTGTCGCGCTGCCCCGGTTGGCCAGATGACCTGGACGGCGCGTTCGTTCGCCTGGGCACGAGCGACGACGGCGGCTGTGCCGCCCCGGTCCGCGGCAGCCTGGCCGTCCCAGACCGCCATGAGCAGATCGACGGTGTCGAGGAGCGCCTCGTTCGCGGCCTCGTACGCTGCCCGATCGGAGACCTCGTGCGGCAGGACCCGCACGGTGGCAGCCCGGCGGACCAGGTCGTCGAACAGAGATGCGTGGTCGGATTTGACCTTCCTCGCGCGGTAGTCGGCGGCAGGGATGATCACTTCGAGTGTGCCGCCGATTTCCAGGACGACGTCGGCGAAGATGCTGTCGGAGCCGGCCGCGATGCAGCTGACGCCGGTCAGGTCTGGCGCGTACGGCATGAGAGCCGCGGTGAGAGCGGCCCGGACGAGGGGGACGGTCGCGGGGGTGAGGTCCATGTGGCCGGTGACACCGATGCGGGTCAAGTCCTGACCTTCCTCACGTCTCATATACGGCCGCCGTGTCTTCGGCACGAAGCATGGGTTTGATCCTCCCGCACAGCTCGGCGATGGGGCGGGCGGATGTTCTGGTCTCGGCGTGCCGATAGAACTGGCCTAGTTTCACTCGGACGCGGCTGGACCGGGTCTGCTCGACAGTTGTCACGGCGGCGTGACCCAACCGTGCCGCCTCGTCGAACTCGCCCTGTACCAGTCTGATCTCGGCGTGCCCAAGCTGATCAAGAGCGGTACTGCGGACGCTGCCGATGCCCCGAGCCCGGACGGCCTGGCTCAACCAGGTGGCTGCCTCGTCGGCATACTCGGGCGCCTGGTGCGCGATGTCGAGGAGACGACCTCCAGTCACGCCGGCCAGTTCCGCCTGGTCGAAGTAAGAGATCCAGTGCGGTTCAACGGCCGGGTCGACGTCGCGGAAGGCGTCCTGCGCCCGGCCTGTCGCACGTCGGAAGGCGGAGAGCCGACCTTGCTGGGCGTAGGCCCATGCCTCGCGCGTGAACAGCATCGCACGCACCGCCGGGGTTGCCCGAGCGCCGGCGACGTCCTGCGCGAGTCGGACGAGCTCAAGTCCTTCGGTCGTCCGGCCGAGATAGAACTGCTGCCGCGCCATGCCAGCGAGGATGTTCGCGCAGAACACGGGATCGTTAGCCGCCTTGGCTGATCGAAGAGCGAGCAGATAGTAGCGCTGCGCTATCCCTCCCTGCCCCGAGTCCCAGGACATCGTCGCGGCGGTCTCAGCAAGATCGGCCATAACACCGTGCAGCCGCCGGGTCAGATTCTGCGGATGCGAGAAGTCGCGAAGCTCATCCGCGATCTCAGCGAGCTGACCCACGACTGCTTTCCGTCGAAGGCCACCGCCGAACTGGTTGTCCCAGGCCCGGAAGGTTCGCGCGGCCAGCTCAATCTGCTCGATCTCCTCATCGCCGACGCCAGCGGCGCGACGCTGCCCGGCGGGCGGCTCGACGACATTCAGCCAGCGCTCCGCCCCCTCAAGAAGAGCAGCGCCGACGATCACGTCCGCCATTGCGAGAGCCGCCTCGCGGCGATCAAGGGAGAGATCATCTCTGGCGATCTTATCCACCGCCTCTGTCGTCGGTACCGTTTCCCACCTCATGAGACCTGTCGTTTCCTCGGAAAGGCGGCCGATGGGGCTCGTGGACAGTTTCACCAGCGATCGAGTTCCCCGGGCGGCGGTGGGCTCCACCATGGCGCCGGCATCGGTTCTGTCGCTCTGGCGCCTCGTCTGTCCCGACAGTTCTACCGGCTGCGGCTGTGCGGTTCTCGACGTCTTGTCGATGAGGAGCAGGTCGGCGGGACCGAAATGCTCGCGGTCGTCAAGGTCGATCAAACCGTGGATGCTGGTGCCGTAGACCTCGGCGAGCAGCGCGAGGAGCTGGGGGGTGGGCCGGCGGCGGTTGCTCGGCAACGGCCAGTTCTCCAGCTCCGACAACTTCGGGCCGGTCATGGGGGCAGCGCCGTCCGAGTCCAGGCCGGCGTGGGCGGCGTGGGCATTGATGTGGTTCGCGGCCTGCGTCTGGGTCCAGCCGCGGGCATGGCGATGGGCGGCGCGGGGCCGCAACTTGTAGCGGCGGGCGAACTCGACCGCGATCTCGTCGTGGGACATGCCGACTGCGCGCATCCGCGTCCGCAGTTCGTCCTGCTCCAATCGCTGGCTCGCCCTCGTCATGACAACACCCTCTATCTTCTCCGGACCCGACTGGTCGATCTTCCAGGTGCCCGCGACGCAGACGATTCTCGCAGTGATCGGTATGTCACGGGCCGAGCGGTACGGCGACCGTGCCCGCGAGCACTGCTGTGCTGGTGTCCAGCGCGGTGGACAGATCGGCACGGAGGTGTGCAGGGATGGCGCCGCTCTCCAGGCCGCAGGTGTTCACCAGGCCGGTAAGGTCGCGGGCCTGACACGCATCGAGGTATCCGCGGGCAGACGGTGCCTGTAACAGGTCTCGTGCGGCGTAGCCGTCCCCGGCCTCCAGCACCTGGTGGATCATCGAGCGGGTCAACGGTCGCGGATCGACGTCGTGGACATGACGGGCGGCGTCGAGAGCTGCGAGGCAGACGCGGACGCGGAAAGCCACGGGCAAGGTGCTGTGATCGAGCCGGCCGCAATGGTCAAGCATCGCAGTGGCAGCAGCCGGGGCGGCTACATCTTCAGCGGGTCGACACAGCACCGTGAGGCAAGCGCTCACCGCTGTTTCCCAGGGTTCGGTGCAGGCTGTGGCGTTGAGGAGTGCGTGGGCGTCCGCCCAGTTGCCGGCGATGGCGCTCGCGACGATGGCGACTTGGCGGCCGTCGAACATGCGCTGACCGATCCCCTTATGGCGGCGGAGGAAGGCGAGGGCATCGTCCCAGCGACCGGCGGTTGTACGAGCGCGGACGCCGTCGGCGAGCAGCACAGTCCAGAGCCATTGGCAGAGCTTCGCGTGGTCGTCGACGGTCGCGGGGAGCCTGGCGGTAGGCACCACGACGTCGTCCAGGATGACGTCGTGGTGCGTGCTGACGGCCTGGTAGAGGCTGTCGAGGAGCCGCGCGGCGGCGTCACCGGCGCCAGCGCGAATGTGAAGGCGTGCGAGGTTGACGAGGGGTTCGAGGGCGTAGCGCGCGGCCTGGGCGGTCAAGGCTTGCCTGCCCAGGTGAAGTTCGACGTGGCGGTGACACCAGGCGCGTGCGAGGTCGGGCAGGCCGACGTCCGAGGCGAGCAGAGCAGCCTGGTTGAACACGGCGGAGGCGGTGGCCCGATCGCCGGTTCGCTGCGCCGTGTCGGCGAGAGCGCACAGCTCGCCGACACGGGCATCGAGCGGGGAGCATGTGGGCCGCGGGCGGGGCACCAGGGGGAAGCGGCGCGCTGTGGCGCCCGCGGGGTCCACGGCTACTCCCAGATGACGGTGATGGGGTGCGTCGGGCGGTCGAGGACGAACCGGCCGGCGGCGGAGTCGGCTTCTGGTGGTGTGTCGGGGATCTCGAAGCGGACCGTGCGAGCACGGTAGATCTTGTCCCAGGTGCGGATCTCCTCGGCGACCTGCCGCGCCAGGTGGGCGCCGGTAGGCCCATGGCCGCGGACACCGACCTCGAACAGCCGTCCGCCGTCAGGGGTTGGCGGGGCGGCGCGGATGACGAGGTAGGCCAGATCGGCGTCGCGGGTGGTGGCCATCGACCCCCACGGGTACATCGGAGTGACCTGGCCCCGGTCGACGGCGCGGGAGTCGACGTTCATCCGCATGAGGGCGTTGTCGAGGGTGAGGCACAGCCACAGGTCCATCCACTCCAGGGAGACCTCCGGTGGGAAGAAGACCCCGGTCCACTCCTCGTAGTGCTCGGTGTCCAGCACGCCGGCCAGGCCGGGACCGTCGACGTTCTGGTCCTTGTGGACCTGCAAAGTCACGTCCTTCTCGGCGGTGAGAGGGACGATGCGGCGGGCGTCATCGCCGAGTCCGCGTAGCGGCATGAAGACGGTCTGCTGGCTGTCGAGGCTGTGCCAGCCGTTGGCGGCGCGGTGGAAGACGATGCTGCGGGAGTTCGTTCCGCGTAGCCGCAGCGGCAGGATGAGCCGGCCGTCGGGGGCGAGTTGGTCCAGCCAGGTAGTGGGTGTCTCGAAGGCGCTGACGGTCGCGATGATCCGGTCGTAGGGGCCGCCGGCCGGGTGGCCAAGGGCGCCGTCGCCGAGGAGAACCTCGACGCCGGTGATGCCGGCGGCGGCGAGGTGGGCGCGGGCGCCTTCGACGAGGTCGAGATCGACGTCGATGGTGGTCACCTGGCCGGTCTCGCCGACGATCGCGTCGATGAGCGCCGCGTTGTAGCCGGTGCCCGCCCCGATCTCCAAGATCCTCTCGCCGAGGTGGGTGTCGAGCTGGCGGAGCATCATGGCCACGGTCCCGGGCTGGGACGCCGCGCTGATGGACACCCCCGCCGCGTCGTGCTTGGTGTAGACCGCGTCGTTGGCGTAGGCACGCTCCACCGGTACCTCGGGCAGGAACAGATGCCGCGGGACCTTGCGGAACGCGGCTTCGACGGCGGCGGTCTGGATCACGTCGTGCTGGACCAGGCGGTCCGTGAGCTCCTCGCGCAGTTGATCGGCCGAAACCGCAGAACTGTCACTAATCGTAGTCACCTCGTTGAGCGTAGTGGTGGTGGGGATCTTCGTGGGGACGTCAGCGCCGCCGTGCGTGGCGGTGAAGACGACGTCTCGGGCCAGCGAGGCGAGCACGGCCTGGTCGACGGTGGTCAGCCCAGCCCTGTTCGCGTGGAAGACAATGTGATGAGCGAGGACGGCGCGTAGCCCACGCTGAAGCTGTCCGGCTCGGGCCAGCTGCGCCAGCTGCTGGCCCGCGTCTTCGAAGGCGGCGATCCACGTCTCGTAGTCGCGCAGCGGGCCGGCGGTGCGGCGGTTGTGGGAGAGGATCTCGATGGTCATGAGACGGTGCATGGCCTGTACCAGCTGGGCGGCCCGTTCCGACTCGGTTGGCCGGAAAGGGGCGGGGCGCAGGTCGGCGACCTTGGCCCAGACGTCTCCCTGTTCGTAGATGTCCAGCTCAGCGGCGCGGAGCAGGGCGCTGCACAGCAGGACCGTGATCTCGCGCTGACCGAGGGCCGGCGGGGTAGGTTGCGCGGCGCGGGCGAGCAGGTGCCGGCTGTCGGCGTGGAAGAGGTGGTGGGCGATATCCATCGCCTGCTCGCCGCCGAACGCCGTCGTTTCGGGTTCGTAGATGCCCTGGGTCCAGCCGCGGATACGGCCGTCGCCGGTCACGCTGTCCAGAAGGTCAGCGATGGTTGTGCCATCCGGGTAGTCGGAGCGGTAGCGCAGCTTCCATGGCTGTTTGCGCAGGTACCACCAGCCGTGCAGCTCGCCGGCGTCCTGCGCCGCAGCCAGAGCTGGGTACAGCTCCTGGGCGGCGACGAAGCCGGCCGTGAGACGGTCGGTGAAGTCGATGTTGTACTGGCGCCAGCCGGCAGTGGCCGTCACAGTGGGTGTCCTCCCGGGCAGGGCGAGCGGTCGGCGGGGCGGTCATGCGATGAGCAGGCAGGAGTCCCAGCCGGAGCGGGGCTTGGCAGTGGTGCTGGGGGTGATGACGGCTAGGGCGACGCCGGCGGCGCCTTCGAGCAGGCCTGGGCTGTCTGCGCTGTGGGCGAGTAGTTGGCGTGCGAGGGCGTCGGGATCGGTGGCCGCGGGTTGAACGGTGTCGAGGAGTCGGGAGGTCAGGCTGCGCAGCTGATCTGCGGCCGGCGGGCTGACATCCGCTGCCGTGGCTGCGGCGATGTGAGCGAGTCCGGCGCGCCCGTGGCACAGGGTGATGTCGGTCGTGCTGCTATGGGCCGGCTCGGACAGCGCGTGGATCAGCGCGTTCTCCGCCAGGTCGCGGCGGCCGGTGTCGCCGGTGGCGAGAGCGGCGAGGTACTGGGCGCGGGCCAGTCCGGCGGTGCCATAGCACCAGCCGAGATGCGCCGCGCCGACGCGGTCCGGGTGTCCGGTGGCGTGGTGGGCGCGGTCGAGCCAGTAGGGCCAGGAAACGCCCGTGTCGGTGTCGGTGCGCCATCGGTCGAGCCAGGCGCAGATCCGGCCGATCGCATTGTGGTGACCGGGCACCGTGATGCCGCGAAGGGTGGCGAGTGCGAGCAGGGCCAGTGGACCGGCGATGCCGTGGGCGAGCCCGTTGTTGCCATGGCCACCGGGAAACCGGTCGTCAGCGCGGCCGGTGGGCCCAAGGTCGGTCCACCAGCCGGGTAGGGCCTGCCCGTCGATTGTCATGTCGTCGGTGAGCCGGACCAGATAGTCCAGAACGGCCCGGGTGGTTTCGCCGGCCGCGTCGCGGCGCAGCAGGTAAGCGCCGAGGCCCGTGATCCCGCGGATCACGTCGAACTCGGCCAGTCGTGGGAGCCGACCCGCGTCGATACGGGCGTTGGCGGCGGCGACGCGCTGGTGGGTGTCGGCGGCGATGGTGCGGTCGAGACGGTCCAGGGCACGTTGGTAGGCGCCGGGCTGGCCGGCGGCGCCGCAGGTAAGCGCGTGGGCGAGCGCGGGCGCGCCGTAGTACAGATGGCTGTCGGACCCGGTGGTTAGTTTCCCGTGCGCCGCGTAGGCGAGCCAGTCGTGGGCGCGTTGCCAGGACGCGAGACCGGCGGCGGCGCGCTCGATGTGCAACAGCGCGATGCCCGGCGCGCCGTGCGCCAACGACTGGCGCCACCAACGCTGACCTTCCCACGTGCCGGAGACACGCTGCGGGTCCGCCAGCTGGTCGGCCACCGCCGCGGCGAGCGCGAGGGCGGGGTGTGGCTCGGTCACCGGGTGCCCTCGCGGGTACGGGCGGTCCAAGCGAGGGCCGCGGCGCGGGCCAGGTGCATGGCGACAGCCTCGTCGTCGAAGTCGATGCGATGGGCGCGGACGTAATGGACATGAATCAGGGAGCTGAGGACGTCATCGACGCTGACGCCCTGGGTGTCCGGGCCGGGAAAGCACGCGCGGTAATCGGCCAAAGCGTGACCGCGGGCCACCCAGGCATCGGCGATGACGGCGCCGCCCGATACCGCGCGCAGCGCAGCCCAGTCGTCGCGCGGGTCGGCGAGCCGCACCGCTTCGGTGAACACCACGCGGGGAATCCGAGCGGGCGCGACGGGGGGAATGTGGTCGATCAGCCAGCGCATGGCCGCCGCGGTACTGCCGGTGAACGCCTGCGCGATCGCCACTGTGTGGGCGGCGACGAGTGCCTGCCAGGTCGGGCGGTGTGGGAGAGCGAGCTGTGTGAGAAGCGCCCGCGAGTCCGCGCCGAACACCGCCTGGGCCGCTGTCCAGGCTGCGCCGGAGCCCCACCGGCCGGTCTCCGGGTAGGAGACGGGGTAGCGCAGCTCCCGCAGCACCCCGTCGCGGTGCACAGTGTCCGCCCAGCCGCTGAGGATCCGCGCTGCGTCGCCAAACACGGCGGGGTCGGGCAGGGCGATGCGCAGCCGCAGGTGCTGGTCGGGGTCGCGATAGCGCACGTACCACCAGGCCGGACCCGGGTGGAGCGCCGGCTCCTCGCTAAGGCGTGCGAGCAGGTCGGGTAGGTAGTCGGTGAGGATCGTGTTCTGCCGGTCGAGATCTCCGTACAGGCTCGCCAGCAGGACCGTGGACGCGGCGGGTGCGTTCCCGTGGCCACGGCGAATGATCCGCTCCTGGGTGGGCTTCGGCAGCCGCGGCCACGGCGGCGGTGCGGTGGCGGACAGCGGGACCACGACTTCGTGGGCTCGCCCGCCGCACCAGCCTGCTTCAGCGGGATCGGGTCCTTCGGTGAGCAGCGCCCGCGGTGTGATGTGTAGGTGGGTGCGCAGCAGCAGCCGGTGTCCGGCCTGATCCAGGTCGAGGGGTAGCAGCCGGTCTCCTTCGCTTAGCCGAACCCGCCGGGGCAGGCGCCGCCGTGCTCGCCACGAGGCGAAGGCGTTGTCCCAGGTCCTCCACGGTTCCGCCCGCGGGGGCAGCTCGGCCGCCGTCACTGTCCAGCGGGCGGGCGCGAGGATTGTGCGGCCCAGCCGAACCCGGGGAAGGAACGGCAGCCGCGCGGCGGCACCCCAATCGAACGCTGTTACCTGGGCGTAGTTGGCTCGGCTGAGCTCAGTTAGGAACCGCGCGAGCGGCGGCGTATGCGTCGGCAGATTCAGCGCGTGGCCCCCGAACGCCTCCAGCCTGATTCCCTGGGCGGGTGCGGCCAGGTATAGCCGGCGGCCGTCGCAGCCCACCGCGAGATCCTCGACGGTCAGAAGCTGCCCGTCGGGCACGCGATGTTCCCCTAGCGTGATCAGGATCGAGTGGACCTGGGGAGACCGCGTGACATGCGCGGTAGCCGGGTCCAACGGCGGGAAGGACAACTGCGCGGTGACCGTGTCCCGGTCCCCACGGGGAACCGCTGCCAACTCGGCGGCGAACCCTCGCCGGTCCTCGGGCGCGAGGACGGACAGAAACCGGCCCGTCAGTACGCCCGCGCCGCGAGAGACCGTCGTGACTTCCAGGCGAAAGGCACCCCGTCGCAGCGCGTCCTGGTCCGCGGCGCCGACGCGGACAGCCAGCTCCAGATGCGGCGGGGGTCGCAGAGGCCCGGAGTCCAACGCGGCCCGCTCGATCAGATCGTCGTCGATGACGATCTCGTCCTGCCCGTCGAGCACCGCGCCTTGAGCCAGAGCCAGCAGCACCTCATCCCGGGTCGACAGTGCCAGGCGCCGCGCGGGAGTCACCGTGCCCGGATAGCCGTCCGGCCAGCCGATCCCGCTGTCGGCGACGACGTCCAGCAGCGGCACCAGCGACCCGACACCGAACCGCTCGTAGAACCGCTGGTGATAGTCCCGCCAGGCAGGCGTGCCACCGGGATGGGCACTGAGTCGGGTCAGCGCCAGCGCGGCGCGTTCAACCTCCCGGGCGACCTCGCGGGAAAGCTCAACCCGGCCGTCCAGCCGCACATCCACAGCCAACGGATTCCGCCGGGTGGGGGCGATGCTCTGCATCCGTGTGGTCAGCTCGGCGCGGATCGGCCGGGCATCGGCCATCACACCGTGGTTGTGATCCTCTATGCGGGAGTGGATCTCGCGAAGCGCCGTGACCAGACCGGCAACCGGGCCCACAGCGGTGGCCTCGACGGCATCCAACCGGGCGAGCACCTGCTCTAAGGCGTCGGTCTGCGTGCTGGGCGCGTGAAGACTTGTGATCAGCGCACCGCAGTGGAGCAGCTCCGAGAGCATTGCGGCGACCTTCGCGGCAGGCGCGCCGGGGAACTCCGCCAGAAGCTTCGCGCTCAGCTCCCCGAACGGGACCGGCGATCGGGCAGCCTGCACCGTCGCCCGCACAGCGGCGGTGTAACGCAGCGAAACCTCCACCGCACCCGTTCCACGCTCCCGGGACTGCGCCTGGTACGGCACGATCAGCCTGTCCCCGCGCACCATGACCGTGCTGTTACTGATCACTGGTAGCCGGGCCAGAAGCTCGGAGCACTGCTCCAGCCGAGTAACGACTTCGGCCAGCCACTCCGCTCCCGCACGGACCACCGCCCGGTCCTGGTCTCCCCAGATCAACCGGGCGTCGGCGCTGAAGGAGGCGGGGGCTACTCCCGCCAGTAAACCGAAAGGTGTAGGACGGCCCTCCAGCCGCAGCAGGTAGCGTGCGGTGGACAGCACGGCGCGCCGGGTCTCACGAACAGCGGGCGTCTCAGCCTCGCTCAAGACGCGAACCTGACGCGCCAGAACCGGACTGGCATGATCAAGAGCCTCAGCGATGCCCCCGAACATCCAGATTCGGCGAAGCCAGTCCACCCATGCCGCGACGGCCGCGGGTGAGGATTCCGTCAGATCCGGCCACGGCGGCAGCTCGACCTCTGACCAGCGGGCAGCTCGAAGGAGCGCCAACTCGGCGGATCGGAACCCCGGACTGCTAGCCGACGGCACTCGCACCTCCCTCTACGCGACGAAACGGATGACTCGGTGCGTGCCGCCGGCGGGATGTCCTCCCGCCGGCGGCACTTACTACGGGCCGGTGGCGGTTACACCGCGCCCGTGACGCAGGCCCCACACGTGCTGGTGCAGTTGTCGTCCGTCACGTTGACCAGCCCGGCCGGGTCCGCCACCTCCAACAGGGAGACGTCCAGGTCGAACAGGTCGCCTCCTCCCTGGCCGGGAGCCGCGGGGGCTGGCAGAGCCATCGTGCTGAGTGTCATCGGAAACCCCTTTCAGTTGATCTGGCGTTACGAATGGTCGGAACACGGAGGTGAGAGGGCCGGACAGAGCGCTGTAACGATGCCCGCTGGCGAGGCGCCGGTCATTCCCCACCAGACGAACCTTTCGTTTCCGGCTCGACATGGTCACTGACCTGCGGAAATAGCACCGACCGGGTGCACCTCTTCGTCGAGATAGCCGGCGACGGCGGCCATCTCTTCGTCGACTTCCCAGCCGCATCGCGGCCCGCGGTCGCCTGACTCTTCAGGAGTCCGACTGGGTCCCCACGGCATCTCGCTGCGGAGGGTCCGTGGGATGCCTGGTGGACGTCGGCGGCGCGGAGCCCCGCTCGATCGCCTTTGCCACTCGGCGCCTGGCGCTGCATCAGTTCGCGCGCGGCAGCGGCGCGTGCGGGCGTCCATGTGCTCGTCGTCGCCGTCAGGTAGCGGGAGTGCGGTTTCGTGGTGGTTGGCGCGGTGTGCAGGGGTCTATCGGGCTGCTTGATGCTCGTGGAGGTCGCTGCCCGGTTGGGGGTCATCGCTGTCGTAGCGCAGGTGGAAGATCATGGCGGCGGTGTCGACCTCCTTGCGGGCCTCCTCGGTGCTCCGGCCGAGCTCTGCCGCCTGGTCGTAGGCGTCCAGAGCCGAGCACAGGTCGGTCCACTCTGGGGCGGTCGGGTCGGTCGGCGGGGCGAAGGCCGCGAGTAGGCCCGTCAGCTGCGCTGGCGGGAGCGTTTCGCGCATTCTGGCGAGCAGAACGATGGGGCGGAGCGCGGGCGGGACGGTGTGGTGGCGAGGTGGCATGCGGGCCGTTTCGGGGTCGTAGGTCTGCAGTGGTGATGATCGCCGGAGGAGGCCGGAGGTCCGCCGTCACGGAGCAGTCCGCTGAGGGCTCGACCACGACAAGACGCGTCCCGCCGCCTGTCCGCGCAGCCTTGGCCGCGCCTGGCCTCCGGAAGAGCCCCACGGGTCCATCAGGGCTACCCGTGAGGAGCGTTACGCGCGGTCATCATCTTTCGAGGGCTGGTATTGCTGGGCGTTGCGGGCGGCGGTGACCGCGCGGGTGAGGGTCGCGGCGAGGGCGTCGGCTTCGTCGAGGGTGAAGGCTTCGCTGTCGGGGTCTTCTGCGCCGGCGCCGAGGGAGATCATCGGCTGGTAGGTGGTCGTCGCCGTCACGTACTGCTCGATCGCGACTTGGATCGCGGTCTGGTCACGGACCCCGGGGATGCCGGGCAGGTCGATCACGGTGAACTCGGAGACGTGGTAGTCGCCAGGGCCTGCGGGTTCGACGTGGAGGTGGCCGGCGGGCTGCTCGCACCACGACGGGCAGGAGCGGCTGGCAGGGTCAGGCATGGCATTTCCCTTTCGAATTAGGTGGGCGGGGCGTGACAGCCGGAGCCGGTGGATGTGGTGTGCGCTGGGTGGCTGTCGAGGTTGCGCAGGCCGTCGCGGACCCGGTGCAGCAGGTCGAGGTCGAAGACGTCCGCGGCGGGCGTGGTCTCGGCGTGGGTGGCGAAGCGTTCACGTCGTGGTAGGTCGTCGGTCGGGGTGGTCAGGATGTGCTGAGGGGGTGGGGTGTTGTGGGGCAGGGCGGCCCAGACGACCTTGCCCTTCCTCTGGTAGTCGCCGTCGGGGGTGCGGACCCGGGCCTGGTAGTAGCCGGTGCGCGGGGTCAGGGCGGTGATCAGATGCAGGCCGCGGCCGTTCTCGGCACCGGGGTCGGTGGTCTGGCGGGTCGGGTGGCCCGGTCCTCCGTCCCAGACCTCGACGATCACATGGTTGTCGCTGTAGGTCAGACGCATCGCGATCTGGGACGTCAGGTCGTCGTCGCCGCGCTGGCTCGCGGCGAGCGCGTTGGTGACCAGTTCCGAGGTGACCAGGGTGATCGTGTCGATCACATGGCCAAGGCCCCACTGGTGGAGTTGCCCGGTGACGTCGCGGCGGGCGGCGCTGGCGGACTGGGGTCTGGTCGGGTAGTACCAGACGCGATGCGGTAGCAGGTGAACGGCCGGTTCGGGTACGGCGGTGGTCATGCGGTTCTCCCGAGGGCGGAGATCTGGGCTGTTCTCGCCCTCGGGTCGAGGGGCGCGGGTGGGTGGGACGAGATGCGGCTGGCCGCGGCCCGTGGTGTTGCGGCTGTGTGGCCGGCGCTGGCAGGGGTGGGCGGGGCGGGGGTGGTGTCGTGCACGAGCGTGAGGTTGTTCTCGGCGAGCATCACGACGCGGCACGGCCACGCGCATCCGCACGCCTCGCACACTCCGTTCCGTTGAACATGCCGGTCGAGGAGGTGCACCGCGCTGCCGCACAGCAGCTCGAACGCACGCTCGGGCGTGTGGGCGGTCGTCTTCCGACCGAGAGTGATCAGCGAGTCGGTGGATCGGCCGCGCACAGCGACGACCTGACCGGGCGGAGAGGCGGGGACGGAGGCAGGCGGCGCAGGATGGGCAGGGTGTGATCGGCCGATGGGTGGCCGGCTCAGGCTGATAGCCATGGACGTGCACCTTCGGTCCGCGAACGGGTGAAAGATCAGTGATCGGCGGGGTCGAGCTGCTGTGCTGGCTGGCTGGCCGTGCTGTCGGCGAGGGCGCCGAGGGTGGCGTTCAGCGCCGCACCAGCGCCGCGGCGGCGCAGTTCTCGGGTGAGCGCGTCGAGGACGGACAGCGCCGACAGTGGCCGGGCAGGCAGGTCAGCCACGGCCGGGTCGAGCCGGAGGGCGGCTGCCGGCAGCGTCAGCTCGGTGATCATCTGGTTGTAGACGGTGGCCGCCCAGATGGTCAGGACGACATGCAGCCAGCCCCGCCACTGGTCCCGGCAGGCGGCCAGCCGGCCGGACAGCCACGCCTCGACACCTTCGACGAGTTCCGCCCGGACCGACGGCCGGCAGCCGAGGATCAGCGGGTGCAGATGGCCGAGCAGTGTTCCGGTGTCCACGAGGTTCCCGCCGGGTTCGAGCGCGGGGGACACCAGCGCCGCCCGCGGCGACCCGTCGGGATACAGCGTGCCGCGTGGGCTGAGGTTCCCGAACGCGATGCCGCTGTGGCTGAGGACCATCGGGTCCAGCTGGGCGGCCAACCGGCCGAGCCTCGCCGACAGGCTGCCCGCGAGCGCCCGAAGCTCCCCGATCTCGCCTGCCGTCGTGTCGTCGGCGTGGAGGTGGTCCACCGGGTGGCTCAAGGCTTCGGCGACGACCCGAGGCACGGCGTTGGCGGGCGCCGCGGCCTGGTTCAGGTGCGCGGGTGGATCGCGGTGCAGGTCGCTCAGGTTGTCCATCAGCGCCGTCATCACCCCGGTGAACTCCATCGGCCGGGCCCGGAGCCGGGTGGCCAGGGTGGCGCCGTCGACCCAGGGGGTGAACATCACCCCCTTCGCACAGGCGCTCGGGGCCGCCACCCGCAGGCGGGTGTAACCCGCCAGCGCCGTGAGCTGCTCAGCCTGGCCGGCCATCGCGGTCACCGCGACACTGTCGCCGTCGGCGAGGACGGTAGCGAGATCGCCGTGGTCGCCCCGGACGAGGCGTGACAGCGCCTGGCCTGCCGGGCGGACCGTCGCGCACAGTGTCACCCCGCCGCCGGCGCGGACCTGGCGATATAGCGCCCCGCCCGCCGTGGTCATCGCTCCGAATGTCACCTCGGTGTGCGGCCACAGCTGAGCGGTCGCGGCGACGATCCACGCGTCGGCGTGGGACAGCAGATCGCGGACGTCGCCGTCTCGCCAGCACGTCGAGCAGGCCGAGGGCGGGCTCACCGGACGCGGCCGACACCGGCGTAGACCGGCAGACGACCCTCCACCGGCGTCGACCGGCCTCGCTCCCGGGCGCGCTCCCAGCCCGGGAGCAGGACCAGACCGGGGTCGACCAGATCGCAGTCGTCGAAGAACGACAGCACCTCGGTACGGTCGCGCAGCTGGAACGGCGCGGTCGTGCGCCGGTACACCTCGGCCGCCTCCGTGACCTGCGGGGACTGCCCGTCGCCGGTGGCGTGGGTCACGACCAGATGACTGCCCGCGGGCAGAGCGTCGCGCAGCTGGGCGACCAGATGCCGCGGGCCGGTGTCGTCGGGGAAGAAGTGCAGGACCGCGACCAGGAGCAACGCGACCGGCTGCCCCAGGTCCAGCAGCCTGGACACCTCCGGATGCTCCAGGATCTCGTCCGGCCGCAGCAGATCCGCCTCCACCGCCGTAGCCAGCGGGTTGGGCGCGAGCAGAATCTGGCTGTGCGCGACCGCGACCGGGTCGCTGTCCACATAGACGACCTGGGCGTCCGGGGCCAGCTGCTGGGCGACCTCGTGGACGTTGCCCATCGTCGGCATACCCGACCCGATGTCGAGGAAATGCCGGATACCGACCTCGCCAGCGAGGTACCGCACCGCCTCACCCAGGAACAGCCGGTTGACCCGGGCGGTATCGCGGATCTGCGGCCACGTCCGCTCGACCTGCGCCGCCACCTCCCGGTCGGCCGGGAAGTTGTGCGCGCCACCGAGGAAGAAGTCGTAGACCCGCGCCACGTTCGGCCCCTCGGCCGCCCCCGCAGCGGCGACGCCCTCCGCCCCCCTCACGAC
>NZ_JBFLUG010000122.1:0-22643 GCF_041008525.1 Parafrankia sp. FMc2
CGACAAAGGTGTCACCCGCACCGCGGTCGGTTTCCGCGGCAGACTCCCGGCAGCCACAGAGGCAGAAACAGCCGAGGAACCTGCGGTGCTGACCTGCTGGCCAGCCACGACCGGAGCAGCCTCACAGGTGCCCGTAGCGGTGTCGTCGAGGTCATCGAACAGCGA
This sequence comes from Parafrankia sp. FMc2, assembly GCF_041008525.1. Taxonomy (NCBI): domain Bacteria; kingdom Bacillati; phylum Actinomycetota; class Actinomycetes; order Frankiales; family Frankiaceae; genus Parafrankia; species Parafrankia sp. FMc2. The sequence continues at coordinate 166 of NZ_JBFLUG010000122.1, forward strand.
CGGCTGAACAGCACCGTCGGTGCTCACAGTTCGGCCCGCCAGGTGCCCATCGGGCTACCAGCCGCCCGTGACGCTGGCAGATCAGGCGGATCAGCGCCGACGCCATGACCACCCAGATGCAGACCACGCCCCGCATAGGCCCACACTCCGATGAACACCGTGTTCGGGTCGCCGTCGAGCCGGCCGAACGCATCCACCGGCACCCGGCCCGCCATCGCCGCGCCGATCGTGCGCGACCACACCCGCCGCACCGTCCGCAACGCGGTGAACGTCGTCGAATAGACCCGGGATTTTGACAGCCAGTGACCACCGAACCCGAAGCTGTGGGCCCAGCGCAGCAGCCGGGGCACGTCACCGGAGTCGCGGCCGAGTGCCGCATCCAACGCCGCCGTGAACGCCGGATCCTGACCGAGTCGCCAGCAGGTCTCCACCAGCCGGCGCACATGCGGGGCCAGGATGAGCCGGCCGAGCGCGGCCAGGGACCGCACCGGATGATCCAAAGCCCCGCCGGCCGCCGCCGATTTGGTGATGTACTTCGCCAGATAGTTACTGACCCGCCCGACGTCGGTGGGCCCGTCCAGGGCGATGCGCCGGATGTCGACCTGGACACCCCAGCGGACCGCCCACCCATCCCCGGACGTTGTCCCGTCGAGGGTGCCCGCGTCCGGATCGGGAGCGGGGACCGCCACCGACCCGACCACACCGCGCAGCGCGTCTGCGACCAGCTCACCGGACGCCCAGCCCGGTGGAGCTGACCCGGGACCATCCGGGCCGTCGACGCGGATGACCACGTGCAGGTGGACCACGCCCCGCCCCTGCATCTCCGCGACCTTCACAAAGCTCAACCGCGCCGTGCGGCGCAGCCCCGCCACCGTCAGCCCGGCTGCCGCCGCCACCGCGGATTCCGTCGCGTCCCGCGTGGCCTTCCACAGCTTCGGTACCAGCGCGTTCCAGGTCACGGTGCGGCCGTAGTGGTAGCAGTCCGGGCACAGCGGCGCACCGAGCCGGGAATCGTCCTCACGGTGCCGCTCATGGCACCCGACCGGGCGGCCATGCGGACACAGCCCCCGCCGGGGGTGACACGCCCGGACCGGACCGCCCTTGCCCTGTTGACGCCGGGAATGCACCGGCCCGAACGACGGCGCGGTCAGCGTCACGAACCACGCCGGATGCCCGGTCACCGTCTCCGGGACACCCTTACCGCCCGCCAGCCCCGCCAGCACCAGCCGCCGGGCATCCCGCTTGTAGACCGCTGAACAGGCCGGGCAGGCGGTTTCACGCCGGTTGTTGCACCGCACATGCAACACCCCACCCAGCTCACCCGCACTGGTGAATGCCCGCCGGACCTCACCGGTACCAACATCTACATGGTCAACGTGGCCGGACAGGCGGATCGGCCGGGAACAGCCACCCGCGACCGGCCGGTTTTCGGGCAGGCTCACGCCTATGTCCACGGAATTCACCGTGTCCTTTCACCGCGCAGGCGCAGCCCGGCCCGGACGAACTCACAGGCCGGCCGCAGCACCACACGGAAAACGAGAACGGGAACAGAAAAAGACCGGAAAGCCCAGCAGTGGCGGACCTCAGCCGCCGGCCAGACCTACCCGGTCAACCCGTGAACAAGAACAACGCTGATCTCCAGCAGGACACGCCACATGCCGCACATCTGCACCCCAGACGGAACGTCAACACGACTGGACGTGGGCCACGAGGACACGTGGCCCACGGTGCAGCAGCCTGAGCCCGACCGTGCCGCTCCCAGGCGGCTCTACGTGGCGACTCACGATGTGGCGTACTGCCTTACATGGCGCAGGGACCGCAGTCCCTCGAATACCAATAGCTACTCTACCTGCACCCAGAAGCGGATGCCACCGTTTTAGATAATCCGCCGGACCGTCAGACCTGCTCTTGAAGATCCAGACGGTAGATGGCCTGCTCTTTCCAAGGCCCGACGTCCGCGAGTTCGACGAAGCCAAAGTGCAACTTCTCGGCGACTCGCCGGGACGCCCGATGATCCGGCTCGATGATCGAGACCAGGTGATCGATACGGAGATGCTGGCGTGCGAAGTGCACGGCAGCCTGTCCAGCCTCTACCGCGAGGCCCTGCCCCCACAGGTCGCGGCGGATTGACCAGGCGGCTTCCACTCCGGGCCATCCGGTGGGGCCGTAGAGTCCGGCGCGGCCGATGAACTCTCCAGACTCGCGTAGTTCCAGCGCCCACATGCCGAAGCCGTACAGGTGCCAGTGCCCGATCAGGTGGGTGACGAGCCGGTCGGAGGACTCTCGTCCGATCGTTCCGTCCATGTACCGCATGGTTTCCGCGTCCGCGTTCATCGCCGCGTACGGAGCCAGGTCCGCCGGTTGCCAGCACCGCAGGACCAGCCGATCCGTGACCAGGGTCGGAATGCTGATCGTGACCGGCGTGCCCTCGCGGATCACAGCGCGGCCCCCGGCAGCGACAGTCGCCGTTCCGCGCGCACCCGATCGCGCAGCTCCCCGAGGGACGCAAGCCCGCTGTGCGGCGCGAGGTCCCGCGCGATATCCGCCGCCCGCTGGAACACCGTCCGTGTCGGACGGCCGCCGAGAACCTCCAGTGCCGTGCACGCCGCCGACGCCGCCGCGTCAGGATCGGAGGGGACAAGGGCGGTGGCGTGCGCGATCCAGGCGTTGCCGTGTTCCTCGAACGGGGCTTCCGGCATGGCGCCGTAGCGTTCGATCGCGGCTGTCGTGATCGGAAGGGCGCGTTCGGAGTCACCCAGCCGGGCCCAGACACCACCGGAGATCATCAACGCGCTTTCTTCCGTGAACGGGTTCCCGCCTGCTTCCGCTTCCGCTGGCCCGCCGAGTGTCTTTTCCATCAGGTTTAGTGCGGTCACCGCGTCCGTCCGGCGGCCCAGCCGGCTGTATGCCCGTGCTTCGTAGGCGTATAGCTCTGCCTCGTGGTAGCCGTACCCGTACGTGTGGCCTTCCTGCGCCGTCCGCAGAGCTTCGTCATAGTTGCTCATGTAGTAGAACAGCGAGGACCACATGGTCGCGACTGCCGCCCCGAGCGCCGGATCACCGGTCTGCGAGGCGTGGGTTTCCACCAGGGTCAGGAACGACGTTGCGCGTTTGAAGTCGCCGAGGTTGAACGCCAGCCGCGACAGAATGTAGGTGAGCTGACCGGCGACGACGGTGAACTCACGCTTGTACTGGTCGGACTTCCAGCCGTCCGCGAGCAGTGTCTGTATCCGCCGCCAGTCGTCCCCAACCTCGACGAGAAGATCACCATGCGAGGTTGTTCCGTAACGGATCGCGTAGTCGTGTACCGCGCACTGGTAGTGGAACAGGAGCTGACGGTCCGGGCTCGTCGTGCCCGACCGGATGCGCTCTACAAGATCACCCGCGCTCGTGGCCAGGAGCGCGAGCAGGTCCCGCCGGTTCGTGTCCTCACCCGCTTTCGTCTCCCTGGTGCCGTCCGCCTCAACCGCGGTTTCCACCCGTTGCCTGGACGAGTCCGCCGCAGGCTCCACCACCGCGTAACGCCGGGCCAGCTTCTCCCGTTCCGCGGCAGCCCGCAGTTCCTGAAGCTCTACGCCTGTCCCGAACAGGTCGTCCAGTACCCGAGCGGCACTCTGCGACAGCACCGTCTTGCCATGCACGATGTTGCCGATGTAGGTCCGCGAAAACCCCGTCAGGCGATGCAGGCTGCTCTGCGTCTCGCCCGCACGTTCGACGAGTTCGCGGACCCGCGCCGTCAGCAGGGCCCGCGCCGGCAGGCTATCGGAGTCGTCCACCAGTTCCCGCCCCTCCACGTGTCCGCGCCTGACTGCAACAGCAGGTTGCAGGCACCCGCGACAGCAGGTTGCAGTCTGTTCCCGATCTGATGCGAAGTGTGTCATGGCATGCGTGCGGTCGGAACACCGAACCGGACCCGCACCCCATCCGCCTCACAGGAGGACACACCGTGTGTGACGTCAACCATCAGGGCTTCACCCGCCCCGGCTACCTCATCGACGTGAAGGCCGAGAGCATCGCCGCCGAAGGCGCCCTGTTCACCCGCGCTCTCGCCCACCACGACGACGCCGGGCTCACCGCCGACCAGATCCGCGGCCTGCTCGACATCTCCCGCGACTATCACGCCGAGCAGCTCACCATCCGCATCCGCATGGCCCAGCTGGGCGAGCAGGCCGAGCAGAAGCGCGGACGGCTCACCCCCGAGCGACTCGCCGACCGCAAGGCCCTGCTCGACGAGCGCGCCGAGCTGTTCCGCGCCGACGAGGAGCTGTTCTTCACCTACGCCGCCCGCGGACAGGAGCTGCTCACCGACGAGCAGTTGGAGCTGATCTCCGACATCTACCACGCGGAGAAGGACGAGGGACTGTCCGCGCTGGAGCGCGCCCTGTCCGCCGCCATCGGCCCGAACTACCAGCTCACCCGGGCGGTGGCACTCTGACCCCGACCACCGGGGACACGTCCGCGACCTGGCTGCACACGGAACGGTTCGCCGGCACCAGCTCCGCCGAACGGCGCACCGCCGAAGACCGCCTCCACCAGATCCGTGACCGTGTCCTCGACGGAGCCCGCATCATCCCGGCAGACCATGTCGTCGACCTGGGAGCCGGAACAGGACTGCTCACGCTTGCCGCCCTCACCCGCGTCGGCCCCCACGGCTCCGTCACCGCCGTCGACCAGTCCGGGCCGGCACTGCGCAGCATCCGCCCGGCCCCGGGTGGGGGGACTCTCCGCCGTGTCGTCGCGGACGCGGCGAAGCTCCCGATCCCCGACTCCACCGCACACGCCGTCGTCACCCGCAGCGTCCTGATCTACCTCGAAGATCTCGCCCGGACGATCCAGGAAGCCGCACGCATCCTCAAACCCGGCGGACGGCTCTCCGTGTTCGAACCCCTCAACAACCGCCGCCACCACGACGCCGAACTCCACGGTATCGCCGACGCCGAGATCCAGGCCGTCACCGCCGCAGCAGCCCAGGCCACACCCGCAGCCCGCACCATGACCGCGTTCGACGCCCACGCCCTCATCAGCCACGCCGCCAACGCCGGATTCCAGGTCCACCCCATCACCACCGACACCGTCACCACGACCATGTACACCCCCGATGCGGTCGACGCCCACCTGAACCGCAGACCGCACCCCGGCGCCCCCACCCCGCTCGAAACCGTCATCACCGCACTCGGCGAACCCTTCGCCCGCCACTACCGGCAGGCCTGGCACGACGCCGTGGAACGAAAGCCGATCACCTACACCACACCCGTCCTCTACCTCACCGCCACAGCCCGAACCCACTGACCACCACAACCGCCGCCCCGCTCACGACTCCTCAACGTGGGCGGGGCGGCCTCACATCGGAAGGCACCCATGACCATGGGAGACAGCCCGGACCGAACCCCACCGTGGATCAGCGGGAACTACCCCAACCCGCTCGCCCAACTGCCCCACCGGAGCAGCGACACCCCATCGCCCCCGGTCCGCACGAGCCCCGCCCTCCTCGGTGACGGCGTCATCATCCGCACCGGTTACCAGGCACTTCACCTCACGCGCGAGCAGTGGAACACCTGGACCACAGAGATCAAAAACGGCGAGCACGACACGACATGATCGCCATCGTCAATCTTCTGTACGGTTTCAAGGCGCACCTTCGGTGCGCGCGTGCGACCTGCCGCACACGCCGTGCGCGCCGCACTCGCCACGCCCGGCCGGCTCGCCGCACCCGGCCGGGGCCCCGCCTCCCTCCGGTCGGCACCCCGCCCGGAGCGTCGGCCCGCCGGGTGCGTCGGTGTGTCGGCCCGTCGGAGCGTCAGACCCCACGCCACGGACGGTCGGACGCCCAGGACGCGTGTCCGCTGTTGATGGATGGGGCTCCGTCCCAAACCCCGGCCCTCTCTCCGGAGGAGATGGGAGGGGCGCGAACGTCCGCTGATCTCCTCCGTCGGACGGACACCCGGAGGGTTACCCCGGAACCCCCGACCGCGCAAGAGCGCACGGCACCCAGCGGGCACGGCTGGAGCGTTGGCGCTCGTGCACGGCCGGAGAACCCGGGGTAAGGCGCAGCCTGCCCGACCGACGGAGGAGATCAGCTCAGGCGGTGGCCTATGATGATCAAGAATGGCGGGTAGTCGCCAGGGAAGGTTCGCAAGAAAGATCAACACCGAAGATGACTGCCGCGCGCTGGTCCGATTACGTCACCGGTTCGGTGTCGTGGGTGTTCCGTGTCGTCCGCAAGAGCACGGCGAGCGCGAGCAGCATCCAGGCCGCGAGGTAGCCGAACGCGACCGTGGGCGACAGATAGGTGTACAGGAGTCCGGCTACGACGCTGGCGGCTATGTTCCCGCCCGCCTGCACAGTGGCAAGGAGCCCGAATGCTGAACCCCGGATTCTCTCGGGAGCGAAGGCCGCTACGGCCGCATGTTCCGCAGTCTCTGCGCACCCGATCCCGATGCCGGCCAGCACGAACGCCACACCAAGCAGCCAGATCACCGGCCCGGACATCGCGAACACCAGGTACGCCATCAGGAGCGCCACCACACCAGCGACGATGACCAGCAGCGGGCCCCGTTGACCCAGCCGATCGGAGAATCCGCCCGCGGGAAAAGATGTGATCGTAGCCGCGATGTTGTAAGCGATGTACAGAGCGATCGCGATCTGTGTGGCCGTATCCGTGCCGTGGTCCGAGGCAAGGAGGTCTGTAGCACGCAGGATCAGCAGGGTGCCTGCCACGTTGCCGGCCTCGAAGGCGGTGAACCCGGCCAGAACGCGCCCAAGCTGTCCGCGCAGGACCGGCCGAATCTGGAACCGCAACCGGCGAGGCTCGGTAACCCGTGGCAGCGTCGTCCGCCGGATCGCATAGACGATCGCCACCGCGGCCAGCAGCCCGGGAATGACAGAGATCAGGAACGCGGTACGCACACTGACCAGGGACACCAGGCCAAGCGCCAGCAAGGGACCCACGATCGCCCCGAGATTATCCATCGTCCGCTCGAAGCCATACGCCCGGCCATACGCGGCAGCAGGTACCACATCGGCGAGTAGCGCGTTACGGGCCGGTACGCGCAACCCGCGGGCAGCCCACGCCCCGCCACGCAACACCCCGACCTGAACCGCAGAGGTAGTCGTCCCAATCAACGCGGAGAGCACGGCCGTGGTGGTGTAGCCACCGACCGCGACCGCACGACGCCGGCCGGGATCGTCGGCGAGCGCACCACCAACAAACCGACCAGTCCCGGCCAGCCCTTCTGATATTCCCTCGATGGCACCCAACGCAGCAGCCGGCGCACCCAAAGTCGTGGTGACGAGGCTTGTCATCAGCGACGTCGGTATCTCATGCCCGACGTCAGCGAGGAAACTCGCCGCCCCGATGCCCCCGACGCCAGGCGTCAGCCACGGCCGACGACCGGCCGACTCCGCCCTCACTTCACTCCGCATAAACGGAATAAGACGGCATACGGCACCCCAGGTGCAGACTATTTTTCCTGGCCAGAGCCGCATATAATGATCGTCAAGATCGATCTGTGCTACTACTGTGCGAACCAACAGCCCATGAGATTACCGGCCGTGCGGCCGGTCCGAGTCCACCGGCCGAAGCGTGCCGGTGTGCCCGAGGTCATAGCCCCCCAGATCGGCGATGGATCGCTGAAATCCCGGATCCCGTAGTACGCCGATCAGGGGGCGGGCCGCGCCCAGAGCGTTCCGGCTGAGAGCGATTTCGTAGGGCTCCCACAGCAGCGGAACGAACTCCAGCCCCAGATCCGCCAGGCCGGCCCGCACGCCCACCCCCACGTCGGCGATGCCCGAGGCGACAGCAAACGCAATCTCCAGATGCGAGGACAGTTCGAGCCCGGCAACCTCGTGCGGCATGATCCCTTCGGCGAGCAGCAGCTGATCAAGTAATACGCGAGTCCCCGTGCCCTCCCCGCGTCTGGCAACCCGCACACCACCAAGATCGGCAGCAGATACCAGCCCACGCGGATTACCAGCCGGGACGATCAATCCCTGTTCACGCCGCCAAAGATGAAGAAGATGCGGCTCGTCACGAGCCAACACCGCCCGCGCGAAGGACTCGTTATACACACCGTCACGATGACGCAGATGGATCACCCCGCCATCGGCCTCACCGCGCGCGACCGCACGCAACCCGTGAAAGCTCCCACGAGCCCCCACCAGCACGACCGCCGCGCTGAGCCGATCCAGCAGTACACGCAACGCCGGATCGTCGCTACCCGCCAGCCGGAACACCCGTTCCGGTTCCAACATCCGCGCGGCGGCGATCGCGCCCTCACCGGCGACCCTTGCCCGTCGCCGATCCGCCATCGTGATCACCGCGCTGTCCGCCAGATAGCGGTAGGCACGCACCACCGTCGTCGACGTCGTCCCCAGAGCACGGGCGTACTCCCGCACCCCAGGCAGCTCCACACCCGCCGACAACTCCCCGGACCGCACCCGACGAGCGAGATCCTCAGCGATCTGTACGTAACGAGCCACGACCGACGACTGTAGTGAAGCGCCGCCAGCCAGCCGCTCAGAACCAGGCCACCTCACCAGCCTCCAAGGGTAAGCACAAAAGATCAACTGCCACAGAAAATATGAAGTTCGCTGACCTGTTGCGTGCAGCGCTTCACGCCGTTGCTCGTGGACGCCGCGCGGCCGTGTCGGCACCGTCCTGGTGACCGGTGCTTCGTCGACGAGACCTATGTCAAGGTCGCCGGGCGGTGGACGTACCTGTACAGGGCGGTTGACCAGCACGGACAGGTCATCGACGTCCTCGCCAGCGAACGACGCGACCAGGCCGCCACCCGCCGGTTCTTCGCCCAGGCGCTGTCCCACGGGCGCCGGCCGGTCAAGGTCACCACCGACAAGGCCCCTGTTTACCCGCGGCTCCTCGACGAGCTGCTCCCCGAGGCCTGCCACGTCGACGCCGCCCGGGAAAACAACCAGATCGAAGCCGACCACAGCCGACTCAAAGCCCGACTCCGACCCATGCGCGGACTGAAACGCCTGCGCTCCGCCCAGACGATCAGCGCAGGGCACGCCTTCGTCCAGAACATTCGCCGCGGCCACTACGAACTCGGGACCGACACCGACCCTCACACACGGCTGACAGCCGCGTTCACCGAACTCACCCTCACGATCTGACCACCCGCTCGACAGGGTCAACCATGCCCTGCCATCCCCCAATGCAACAGACCCCCTGGAAGGAACTACGCCGTCGATTCACCGTCGACGGCTGGTGGCCCGCCGACACAGACGTGGTCCTTTTCAACCCTGGTGCGGTGCGGACCACCCGCTACCGCTACCGCGGGGCGAAGATCCCGTCTCCATGGCCGAACGCGACATGAGCACGCCACTGCCGACCCCTCGGGGCTTGTGGAGAGCCGGATGCGTCGACGAGGCGCATGTCCGGTTCAGGAGGCGGGCCGGGGAAACCCGCCGGTGGAAACACCGGCAGGGCGCCCCGGCCCGACCTCACCACGTGAACATTCGCCTGGACGAGGAGAAACTGTGCCTGCTCGTCCTGATCGGCGTGCGTGCCGACGGCCGTAAGGAACTCGTCGCTCTCGCCGACGGCTACCGGGAGTAGACCGAGTCGTGGGCCGATCTGCTCCGTGACTGCGCCCGCCGCGGCATGGGCGCACCGGTGCTGGCGGTCGGGGACGGCGCGCTGGGGTTCTGGGCCGCGCTACGCGAGGTGTTCCCCGCCACCGCGGAACAGCACTATTTCTCAAAACTGTCGTACTCGCCGCGATGCACCGCTGCGAGGAAGTCGTACCAGGCCGTCGGGGTCATTCCCACGGCCAGCGGCGACAGCGAGGTCGTGAACACCACCATGAAGGGGCCACGCTGCACCCGGACCACATCCACCACCCCGGGCGTCGTGGCACTCGGCGGCTGCCACGGGCAGACAGGGGTCGTGGGTGTCGGGAGCGTCATCGGACTAGTCCTTCCTACAGGGTGAGGGTGCCTGCCCCGGCGGACTCAGGTCTGCACCGGGGCAGGCGAGGCCACCCCACTCGCAGCTCGGTCACGCAACCCCTGTGCCATGACCGTTGTGTCACCAAAGGTTGCAACCGCGGAGGGGTGGCCGCTTCTGGATCAGACCCCCGAGGCCTGATCAGGGATCGCCTGCCGCGACGGCACCGACGTCCACCGCTGAATCTCCGGGGTGAGCCGGACGTACCCGTCGGCAGACTCCAGCGAGGAGAAACCAGTGACGGTCTCCTGCGCAGAGCCCTCGACATCAAGCACGACCACCGACCACTCCTCCCAGCCGGCCACCGACCCGCCATCCACCGGACGGACCTCGCGGCGCAGTCGAGCGTCCAGCGCGTGTACGGCGTCCGGACCGGCCGGAGTGGGGCAGGAAGCACCGTCACCGCGTGAAATGACAGGCGCCCTCCCCTTCCCGGCCACCCCTCCGGCCCGAGCCCTGGCCAGGCGTTGGGCCGTGGAATGGGTCGAAAACCCACAGCGGCCAGCCGTCGTCGGAGGCGGACAGGATCTGGATGTTGCCGCCATGGTTGGCGATCTTGCCGGACCACCACAGGTCCACGCCCTCGGTCGGGCCGGTACCTGCAGCCGGTCGGTCTCGATGATTGTGCCGTCGACGATCACATGGTTGTAGCCGGCGATCGGGCCCGCATCAACGCTTCACGCAGGTCGGGGGTCAGGGCTACGGCAAGAAAGCGAATTGACCGCTTTATCCGTTCTCTCATCCGAGCGAGTCGGGTCTCGTGGGCAGCAAGTTCGATGATCGAATGCCTGCCGCGCAGCCTTCGACCAGTCGATCAAACCGGGACGAAGCGCGAACTTGCCGGAGCCCTGGGGAGCCGCCGGAAAATAACTCCTGGATTTGATGTTGGCCCTGTCCCGGGACTGCCCACATCTCTCCTTGATCAAGAACGGGAGTTATTTTCCGGCGGCTCCCTGGGTCGGGGGCCTGACAGGCGAGCACGGCGACGCCCTCGTGCAGGTAGCGGTAACCCACGGACCGGGACACTCCGTGATCTTTGAAGAGCTGTTTAACCTTGAGTCCGTCGCAGAATCATCACGGCCTGCTCCAGCGTGGACAGGGCACGGGTGCCGGTGCAGGTGCCGCGCCGTTGACGCTCCGCGGTCAGCAGACCCGCCAGGCGGAAGACAGTGTGATCGCCGAGAGACAGCTCGGCGGTGTATGTGAAACTCATTGAGGCGCGGGGTTCCTTCGAGGTTACTCTTTGCTCGGAACAACCTTCCCAACGGAGCCCCGCGCCCTCGCCGCCCAAGCCCCCAGGAACGCTCACGCCCTGTAACGGTCACCAAGCGTCACGGAACATTGTCGGGAATGGCTCAGTGATGCTGACGTCACGGATCGCCGCGTACGCGCCGCCGTTCCGAGTCGGGAACCGCTTGGTGGCCCTTTTTAGCGAGATCGCCGGCGGTCGTTCGGCGCCGTGGATCAGGCCCGATGGATGTGATGTAGGTCGCATGACTGGGAATCATACAAACCCTCCGAGCCACAGCGAACCCTTGTATCACTAATGTAGATATAATTCGTATCTCGCTTTTCGCTCGTTTTGCTCGCTGAGCCCTTTACATGGGCCATGCGTAGGTGCTGGAATCCGCGGACTGTAGGCAGAGCGCATCTGGAATATTAGAGGCGCAGGTGTTCGATCATCTTCGACGGAAAGTGAATTGATCATCGTTTAATCGCGAGTGAGGTAAAAGGCTACTCGTGGCCTACGGACGGTTTCGGGCACTGACAGTACGACGAGCTCTGGAGGATCCCACGTGACGCGCATCGTCATCCTTGGCGGCGGACCCGGCGGCTACGAGGCGGCCCTGGTCGCCGCGTCCCTCGGCGCGACCGTGACCGTGATCGACTCAGACGGCATCGGCGGGGCGTGCGTTCTGACCGACTGCGTGCCGTCGAAGACCCTCATCGCGACATCAGAGACGATGACGAACTTCGCGATGGCGCCGGCGCTGGGGGTGCGCCCACATGGCGACCCCTCGGCCGAGGTCGGCAGCTGGGAGCTGACCGGCCTGCCCCACCTCACGCCACCGGACGTGGTCACAGTCGACCCCGAGCAGGTCAACGAACGGGTGCGGGCGCTGGCCCGGGCCCAGTCCGCCGACATCGAGCGCCGCCTGGAGCGGGAGCGGGTCGAGGTGGTGCACGGCACCGGACGCCTGGTCGGCCCGCACGCGGTCGAGACCTCCGACGGCGAGACGTTCGTCGGCGGCATCGTCCTGGTCGCCACCGGGACGTCGCCGCGGGAGATCTCCGGCTGCGAGCCGGACGGCGAACGCATCCTCACCTGGCGCCACCTGTACGACCTCAAGGAGATCCCCGAGCACCTGGTCGTGGTCGGTTCCGGCGTCACCGGCGCTGAGTTCGCCAGCGCCTACCGGGCGCTCGGCGCCGAGGTGACACTTGTCTCCTCACGCGAGCGGGTGCTGCCCAGCGAAGACCCGGACGCGGCCCGGCTGATCGAGGACGTCTTCGTCCGCCGCGGCATCGAGGTGCTCAACCGTTCCCGGGCCGCCGGGGCGCGCCGGATCGGTGACGGCGTCGTCGTCGAGCTCACCGACGGCCGGACAGTGACGGGCAGCCACGCGCTGATGGCGGTGGGTTCGGTGCCGCGGACGAAGGGCCTTGGTCTCACCGAGGTCGGCGTCCGGCTCGGCTCCGGGGGCCACGTCGTCGTCGACCGCATGTCCCGGACGTCGGTTCCCGGCGTGTACGCGGCCGGCGACTGCACCGGCGTGCTCCCGCTGGCGTCCGTCGCCGCGATGCAGGGCCGGATCGCGATGTGGCACGCCCTCGGCGAGGCGGTAACTCCGCTGCGTCTGGGCACCGTGTCGTCGAACATCTTCACCGAGCCCGAGATCGCCACCGTCGGGGTGACCCAGCGGATGAAGGACACCGGTGCGATCGCCGCCGAGGTCACCACAGTGCCACTGATGCGCAATCCTCGAGCGAAGATGATGGGGATAGCGGATGGTTTCGTGAAGTTGTTCTGCCGGCCCGGAAGTGGCTGCGTCCTGGGTGGCGTCATCGTTGCTCCGCGTGCAAGTGAATTGATCCTCTCAATTTCGCTCGCGGTGGAGAACGGTCTGACCGTCGACCAGATCGCGCGCACCCTCTCGATCTATCCCTCCTTGTCCGGTTCCATCACCGAGGCGGCCCGCGTCCTGCGGCCGCGCGACCTGTTCGCCAGCTCAACTGATGTGCCCCGTTGAATCCAGAGGCACTGACGCCATGTCTGTTGCATCGGCGAAATCCGCCATCGCGGGGCGTCAGATCGGTCATGATCAGAGGATGCGTCGACGTCGTGTCCGTCCACCGGCTCCGGTGTCGGAGTTCACGGGGTTTCGGTTCCCGCCGGAGGTGATCGTCCTGGCGGTGCGGTGGTACCTGCGGTTCGCGCTGTCGTACCGGGATGTCGAAGAGCTCCTCGCCGAACGCGGCCTCGAGGTCGACCACGTTACGGTCTACCGGTGGGTCCAACGCTTCACGCCCTTGCTGGTCGACGCCGCGCGGCCCTGCCGGCATCGTCCTGGGGACAGGTGGTTCGTCGACGAGACCTACGTCAAGGTCGCCGGGCGGTGGACGTACCTGTACAGGGCGGTTGACCAGCACGGACAGGTCATCGACGTCCTCGCCAGCGAACGACGCGACCAGGCCGCGGCCCGCCGGTTCTTCGCCCAGGCGCTGTCCCACGGGCGCCGGCCAGCCGAGGTCACCACCGACAAGGCCCCTGTTTACCCAAGGCTCCTCGACGAACTGCTCCCCGAGGCCTGCCACGTCGACGCCGCACGGAAGAACAACCGAATCGAAGCCGACCACAGCAGACTCAAAGCCCGACTCCGACCCATGCGCGGACTGAAACGCCTGCGCTCCGCCCAGACGATCAGCGCAGGGCACGCCTTCGTCCAGAACATCCGCCGCGGCCACTACGAACTCGGGACCGACACCGACCCGCACACACGGCTGACAGCCGCGTTCACCGAACTCACCCTCACGATCTGACCACCCGCTCGACAGGGTCAACCATGCCCTGCCTTCCCACAATGCAACAGACTCGATGAAGGAGATCTACACCGCGCCGACGCTGGAAGCCGCCGAGCTCGGCCTCGCCGCGTTCGACAACCAGTTCGGGAAGCAGTACCCCGGAGCGGTGGATGTGTGGCGGCACGCCTGGGCCGAGTTTATTCCTTTCCTTGATTATCCGCCTGAGCTTCGGAAGATCGTGTACACGACGAACGCCATCGAGTCGATAAACTTCCAGCTCCGCAAGATAACGAAGAACCGGGGCCATTTCCCGGACCGGGACTCGGCCATGAAGCTACTGTATCTCGGACTCCGGAACATATCGAGTCAGCGAGGCGGCGAGTCCGGCACGGGAACACATGGATGGAAAGTCGCACTCAACTCGCTGGTCAACCTCTTCCCCGGCCGACTACCTTTCTGATAATCTCCATGGAGTAGGCTGTTCATCTCTGGCTTACACGAAAATCGTGACAGGCTCACAGGCTGTTCTCCAGGATCAGCATGAACTGGCGCGGACGCCCACTGACCAGCCACGAAGTGGTCGTCAATTTGATCGGCGCAACCACCACCCGCACCGGGCTGACCGTGCACGCCGAGTTCGACCCCGGTGCCTACCCCGTTGGCATCGTCGTACCCGACGAGGTCATGGCGACGCTGGCGTTGAGGGCCCACGACTGGCACGGCACCTGGAACTACACTCTGCGACCAGAACCACCGGCGCCGGTCGTCGTCACTCCTCGCTATGAGGAACGCGCCCAACCCGACGACCGTGCCCCCGACTGGCTACGCCACCCGACCCTCACCGGCATGGAACACCCCGCCTTCACCACCCTGCTGGCCGCCGTCGAGCAGTATCTCCTTGACCACCCGCCGATCAGCCTGCACCACAAACACGCCCGGTACCGCATCCTGCGCCGCGGCCCGCTGTCTCTGTCTGACCGGCTGCTGATCACCGTGATCCACCACCGCTGGAAAACCCGGCACCAGGCGCTCACCCGGCTGCTGGGCGCACCCCGCGAAGCCGTCAGCGACGCGATCCACGAGATGACCCCAGTCCTCGAAGGCCTCGACCGGCGCATTCCACCCGCACCGATCACCGCGCCCACCGTCCAGGACCTCACCAACCTGATCGACAAGAGCAACATCAAAACCTGAAGTTATTTTCCGGCAGGTCCCTGGGAGGTTGACAGCGGGAGTCTGTGTCATTCACCTCCTGCGGAATTCTTTTCGTTACGCCGGCCGGCAGGACTGGGAGAAGATCTCCAAGGACCTCAAGCCGGTGTACACGGCACCGACCGTGGCAGCCGCCGAAGCACGCTTCGCCGAATTCGTCGAGACCTGGGCTGGCCGCTACCCGGCCATCATCCGGCTCTGGCGCAACGCGTGGGAAGAATTCATTCCCTTCCTGGACTACGACGTCGAGATCCGGAAGGTGATCTGCACGACGAACGCGATCGAGTCGTTGAACGCCCGCTACCGGCGGGCGGTCCGCGCCCGCGGCCACTTCCCCAGCGAGGAAGCCGCGTTGAAGTGCCTCTACCTGGCCACCCGGGCCCTGGACCCCACCGGCCGCGGACGGGCCCGCTGGATGATCAGATGGAAGCCCGCCCTCAACGCCCTCGCGATCACCTTCGAGGGCCGTCTCACCCCGACCACCACCAACTGACCGATCACCAACCGCCACGGCCGATCCACCGGTAGTCAGGCTCTGGTGCACATTCGGTGGTGACGGACGGTTAGCATTCGTGCGACCTGCCAGGCGTGGTGAAGCGCTTGGCAATACGGACATTCTGGGGCGTCGCCTCTGTGGTGACTGGCGGGTTCGACGCGCAGTCACGGGCGCCAGGGTGCTGGCAGTTGCCCGGATTGAACGGGATTCGCCCACTATCGTCGCCGCATCTGCATCGGCTACACATCGTCACCACCGAATGTGCGCCAGAGCCGGTAGTCAGACACTCCCGTCGGCGACCACGACGGTGATGCCGAGCACGTAGTCGGTGGTGACGCCGTATTGCACGCAGCACAGGCCACCGGCGTTCGTCGCCAGGTTGCCGCCGATCGCGGTCCTCTGCCGGACGCGGTGATGCGTCGACAGCGCACGGATGCACGCGACGCCACCCGCCGCCGGCGGGCGGGCGTGGGCGGATGAGCCGTGGGGGTCGTCCCCGTTGTCGTCGCCGTGATCGGGGCAGACTGGGTATGTAGGCAGTCTGTGACGTGGTGGGGGGTTGGTCGATGGGATCCCAGAGTGTGACACCTGGCCGTGATCCGCCGGCGGCGGTGCGGACGGAGCTGCTCCACGAGTCGGAGCGAACTCGGGTAACTCGGTTATTTTTCTCGGATGGGAGTGTGATCCGGAAGGAATCGCTGGGGCCTGGCGGGCAGCGGCGGTTGCGTCATGAGGTGGAGATTCTCGAGCGGCTGTCCGGGGCCGAGGGGGTCGTGCAGCTGGCGGCCGGAGCGCCACCGCGCCCTGGGGCGATCCTGCTCGCTGACGTCGGCGGCCTGGTTCTGTCCGAGCGGAGGACTCCGCTGGATTCGGCCGAGCTGGTCGAACTGGCCGAACTGCTCGCGCGCGCGGTGGCGGGGGTGCATCGCCGGGATGTGGTGCATCGGGACATCAACCCGGCGAACATTGTGGTGAGCGGGAATCGCGGCGTGCCGTATCTGATCGACTTCGCGCTGGCGACGACTTTCGCGGCGGTCCAGCCGGAGTTCCTGCACCAGCGGGAGATTGTCGGGACGGTGCCGTATCTGGCGCCGGAGCAGACGGGCCGGACCGGTCGCCTGGTCGATGCGCGGGCCGACCTGTACGCGGTCGGCGCGACCTTGTACGAGCTGGCGACCGGCGCGCCGCCGTTCGGCATGGACGACCCGTTGCGGATCATCCATCACCATCTGGCGCGGGTGCCGGTGGCGCCGTCGGTGGTGAACCCGGCGGTGCCGGCCGGCCTGTCGGCGGTCATCATGCATTTGCTGGAAAAGGAGCCAGATGATCGTTATCAGAGTGCCGACGGGCTGGTGCATGATCTCGCCCTGCTACGCGGGGGCGGCACCGTGGCGCATCCGGGCGAGCGCGATGTGCCGGCGTGGCCGCTGCCGTCCCGGCTGGCCGGGCGGGAGGAGGAGATCGGCGAGCTGAGCGCGGTGTTCGCCGAGGCGATGGCGGGCGGCTGCCGCGGGCTGCTCGTCAGCGGCGCGCCGGGGGTGGGCAAGACTTCGTTAGTCACCGAGCTGCGGCCGATCGTGGCGGGTAGTGATGGCTGGTTCGTGGCGGGGAAGTTCGACCAGTATCGCCGTGATCAGGAGCATGACGGGGGTCGGCAGGCGTTTCGGGCGTTGGGCCGGCTGTTGCTGGCCGAGCCGGAGGACGACGTGGCCGAGGTGCGGGGCCGGATGCTGCGGGCGTTGGGACCCAACGCGGGACTGGCCGCCGTCGTCGTGCCGGAGCTGGCGGCGCTGCTGAAGGTTCCTCCGGAGCGGGGGGATCCGACGACCGCGCAGGCCCGGGCGCGCACCGGGGTCGAGATCCTGCGCGCGGTCGCTTCCAGAAAGCGGCCGGTGGTGTTCTTCGTCGATGACCTGCAGTGGGCGGGGCGGACCACGCTAGATTTCTTCGATCTGATTCTTGGCGGTCAGGAGCAGGCGGAGGGGTTGCTGCTGGTCGGTGCCTTTCGGGACAGCGAGGTGGACGCCGCTCATCCGCTGAAGCCGATGCTCGCCCGCTGGTGTGGCCAGCGGGCTGGGCCGCGCGTGCTGCGGTTGGGCAACCTGACGCTGGAGGGTCAGGCGGCCATGGTGGCCGACCTGCTGCGCCTGCCGCCGGAGGCCGCCGCGGAGCTGGCGGGGTTGATCGCGCCAGCCACTGAAGGTAATGCGTATGACACCCTGGAGCTGCTGAACTCGTTGCGTCACGATGGGGCTCTGGTCCGCGGTGAGGGCGGTTGGCGGTGGGACCCGCGGATCCTGCGTCGCCGGCTCGCGCAGGTGGACGTGAGCGGGCTGCTGGCTACCCGGGTGGCCGCGTTGCCGCCGGCTACCCGGGAGGTGCTGGCGGTGATGGCGTGCCTGGCTGGCGATGTCGAGCTGGACCTGCTGGCGACCGCGGCCGGGCTCGCGGCGGGCGAGGTCGAGCGAAGGCTCGCTCCCGGGCGCGCCGAGGGCCTGCTGGTGCTGGGGTCCGGCGGCCGGCCCGGCGTGCGGTTTCACCATGACCGGACGCAGGAGTCGATCCTGGGCGACATACCCTCGCGGGCGCGGCGCGCCATGCGGTTGCGCCTGGCTCGGCGCCTCACCAGCCGGCCAGAGTTCTTCGCCGTGGCGGCGGAGCAGTACCTGTACGTGACCGACGCCGTGCACGCCGACGACGAGCGGCGGCTGGTGGTCAGGCTGTTCCGGCAGGCCGCCGACGAGGCGAAACTGCTGAGCGACTACCCGCTGGTGGAGCGGTTCCTGACCGCGACGCTGACGCTTGTCGACCCGACCGACACTGACCAGTTGATCGCGGTCCGCACCGACCGGCACGCCGCGTTGTACAGCATCGGCCGGCTGGAGGAGGCCGACGAGGAGTACCAGACCATCAGCCGGCTGTGTACCCACCCGGCACAGCTCACCGCCGCCACGGTGGCGCAGGTCAGCAGCCTCGTCAACCGAAGCCAGTTCAGCGGGGCGATGCGGCTCGGCGTCGACCAGCTGCGCCAGGTCGGCCTCGCCGCCCCGGACCGGGAACACCTCGATGCGGAGATCGACCGCGGGCTGGACGTGCTCTATTGGTGGATAGACCAGACCAGCGAAGCCGACGATCTGCGCCGACCGAGAATCACTGACCATTCGCGGTCTGGCGCCATGACGCTGATCCAACGGCTCGTGCCCGCGGCATTCCTTTCCGACCGGGAGATGGCGGGCTGGCTGGCCGTGACAGCGCTGGAGATGTGGGCACGATCCGGCCCGGATCCCACCCTGGTCGGCTCGGCCGGCCTCGCCGCCCTTATCGTCATCACCCGCAGGCGCGACTACCGCGCCGGGCACCGTGTGCTGCGGCGGATCCTCGCGGTCTGTCGGGCCCGCGGCTATGAATTTGAGGTGTGGCAGGCGCGGTTTCTATATCTGATTACTGTTGGTAACTGGATCGAACCGCTCGAGGACAACGTGTCCGAGGCGCGGCGCGTGCTGGAGGGTCTCGTCCAGAGTGGTGACCTGCAGAACGCGTGCTGGACGTACCACGTGCTGCTGTTCAACCTGCTGGACTGCGCACCATCGCTCGAGGCCTTTGCCGACGAGGCCGACGAGGCGTTGGCGTTCGCCACGCGCACTGGCAACCAATATGCCGTGGAGGTATACGCGCTATGCCGCTGGCTGGCACAAGTACTGCGCGCCGAGACCGCCGGGTCAGCAGCTGACGAGGCAGCCCAGATGGGCGTGCTGGCTACCATCCCCTACAACGTCGTTCACCTGCACATGGTCCGGGCGCTCGCCGCGGCCATCCTCGATCGTCCGGCCGAGTTGGCCCGACACACGACGGCCATGACGCCGTCGCTGTCAGTCTTCGAGTCGCAATATTTGGTGCCGGTGACGCGCCTGCTACGGGCCCTGGCGTTGGCGGGGCAGGCCCGCGCCGCGCGGGCGGGCCAGCGCGCCGCCGTGCTGGCCGAGTTGGACGAGATGGTCGCGTGGCTGGCGGCGCGTGCGGCTGAGGCGCCGGTCAACTTCGGGCACCTGCTGCGCCTGGTGGAGGCGGAGCGGGCCTGGGCCGCGGGTGATTTCCAGGAGGCGGCGTACGCGTTCGACGTGGCGCAGCGCGAGGCCTACGCGCGGGCGCGCCCGTGGCACCGGGCCCTGATCCTGGAACGCGCCGCCCGGTTCTACCTGGCCCACGGTCTTGAACGAGCCGGCTATTCACTGCTTGCCGAAGCCCGCCGCACGTATCTGGACTGGGGCGCGACCGCGAAGGTCAGCCAGCTCGACTGGGCCCACCCAACGCTGTGCGCCGAACCCGTCGGCACACAGCCAGCCATACAACCGGTGCAGCCTGCCGCCCGTCGCCCGGCCGTCACGACGGGCAGCCTTGACCTGCTCGGTGTCGCCGCGGCCTCCCAGGCGCTCAGTTCCGAGACCAGCATCGACGGTCTGCAGGCGAGGGTCGTGGGGATCCTGTCGGCGATGACGGGCGCCACCGGCGTTCACCTGCTGCTACGTGACCAGCAGGAGCGTGGGTGGCGGGTGATCAGGAGCGACGGCGGGACAGTCTCGCTTCAGGAGGCCGGCCGGTGGCGCCTGCTGCCGCCCTCGGTCGTCCGCTACGCGGAACGGATCAGCGAACCTGTCGTCGTCGCCGACGCCACCCGCGACGACCGGTTTGCCCGCGACCCCTACTTCGCCGAGCTGGACCGCTGTTCTCTGCTGGCCATCCCCGTCACGATCCGGGGCGAGTCGCGGGCGATGCTGCTGCTGGAGAACCGGCTGATCCGCGGCGCGTTCACCACCGAACGCCCCGAAGGGATCATGCTCATCGCCGGGCAACTGGCGGTCTCGCTCGACAACGCCCAGGTGTACGCGTCGCTGGAACGCAAGGTCGCCGAGCGGACCGAGCAGCTCGCAGCCGCCAACCAACGGCTGGAACAGCTCTCGGTCACCGACCAGCTGACCGGGCTGGCCAACCGGCGACGCCTCGACGAGGTTCTCGACGTCGAATGGCTCCGGGCGACGCGCCAGGCGGCACCGCTCGCGCTGGCGATGGTCGATATCGACCATTTCAAGCTCTACAACGACCACTTCGGGCATACCGCCGGTGACCGCTGTCTGCGGCAGGTCGCTGCCTGCCTGGGCGCGGGCACCCGCGCCACCGACCTGGCCGCCCGCTACGGCGGCGAGGAGTTCGTCATCGTGATGCCAGGCGCTAACGCCGACACCGCCGCCCACATCGCCTACCGGCTCCGCAGCGCCGTCGCGGACCTGGCCGAACCACATCCACTGGCCGTCGACCACATCGTCACCGTGAGCATCGGAGTCGCCGCGGTCATCCCCACATCCGACGACGACCCGACGACGCTGGTCGAACTCGCCGACACAGCGCTGTACCAGGCCAAAAACAGCGGACGCAACCGAGTGGACGTGACACCTCCATAACGGCGTCGCTGTCGAAGAGGTTGCTCTCCCGACGGTGTCCTCCCGGCCAGCGGCCGGGAGGACACCGTCGTCACAGTGAGGTCAGATGGTGTCCGGTTAGAGGGGAGCGGGGTTCTGCCAACAGCATCGGGCGCCGGGCACGGCTTACGACGCCGGTGTCGTAAGCCGCGTGCCGCAGAAGGGGTCGGCGCCGGAAACAGCATGCCAGCCCTTGGCGGCTCCGTCGTACTGGACGAAACTGAAGCAGAGGTCGGAGACGCCGCGATTTCGGCTGAAATCTATCCGGTTGACCAGGAGGCCGTCGGCATTGTAGTCCTCGACGTGCCGCAGCCCTTGGATGAACGATGCGCGGGTCGGGCACGGACCAGCCTCCCGCAGGCCTCTGATGAACATGTCGGCGGCGAGCCAGCCGATTACGGCCATATTGGACGTGGCTGGTGTCACTTGTGGCGCGAACTGGTGCATCGCCGCGAGGAAGTGAGCCGCAGCCGGGCTGCGGCTCACGAACGGGTGGTATGGGAGGAACGTGTAGGAACCGGTCGGCCAGTCGAGGCTCCGGTTGAGCGAGCCGTAGCCGTTCGGGACCATCAGCACCTTGACGTCCGCGCCTGCCTGGCGTCCGAGGTCCACTGCGCTCCCGGTGTCCTGCTCGGTCATGTAGCCGGTTACCACGTCGGCCTTCGCGGCCCTGGTATGCCCCGTTAATTCCGGACAGCCGTTATTAAGCTGATTTATGCGGCGGACTGTCTTTTCAGGTACTCATCGTGGACTTGCTGTGGGGTTCGGTAGTCGAGTGCCGAGTGGCGGCGTGTCGTATTGTAACGGAGTTCGATGTATCGGGCAATGTCACGTCGGGCGTGGTCGCGGGTGGGGTAGACGGTGCGGTGAACGCGTTCGTTCTTGAGGGTCGCGAAAAACGATTCGGCCATCGAGTTGTCGTAACAGATCCCGGTCCGACCGACGGACTGGCGGATCCCGAGTCCTGTCAATGTAGCGGCGAACTGGGCAGATGTGTAGTTGCTTCCGCGGTCCGAATGAAAAATCGCCCCGTCGGTGAGCTGATGGTTACGGGCTGCCATACCGATGGCAGTGTCGATGAGCCCGGTCTTGTAGTTGTCGTCCATGGCCCAGCCGATGACGGCTTTGGTGTGACAGTCGATGACTGTCGCGAGGAAGAGCCAGCCGTCCCAGGTTCGGATGTAGACATCCCACGCGGGTCAGGTGTCAAGCTGCCAGGGATGGCTGGTCGCTGGTGGGGATCGGCCAGGCCGCGAGGTCGTCCCAGGTCTGGTTGTTCCGCAGACACCACCACAGCCGCCCGAGGGCC
>NZ_JBFLUG010000123.1:0-21869 GCF_041008525.1 Parafrankia sp. FMc2
GGTGGGGGCCGGGCTCGGGGTCAGGATGGCACCGAGCATCGGGATCACCGGTTGGGCTACCACGGGCAGCCCCACCTCCGTGACGGTACGTGACACTCCCACCGGGAACAGCCCGACGGGGCACACGTCGGGCCGGAAACACTAGATGGACACAACGTCGGCCATCCTCCGTAACAGGTCTCTTCGTCAGATCGACGCCGGATCGGCGCCGCGGACCCCGCGATGTCGCCGCCGCCGCGGGCACCAGGGGCACCGCGGACGCCGTGGGCGCCCCCGCGCCGGCGGCACCTGCCGAGCCGGCGCCCCACCCCCCGGCGGACGGCACCCCGGCCGGCCCGAACCGCCACGGGGCGCTCCCCGCCGCGAGACAGCCGCCGGACAGGCGCCGCCACGGAACAAGCTCGGCCGCCGGCACGCACCCGCCGAGTCGACCTTGACAGTGTCACCCATCGCCCACGCGGACGACCGAGGACCCCGGCGCCGACCACGCACGGACACAGCCCGACTTCTCGCCACTCGGCGTACCCAAGTGGTCACGACACATCACCTGATGGGCTTGTTGTTGGTCACAAACCCACCCGGATATGCACATCGGCGCTTTGCTCGGGCGGATGACCATGCAAACAGGCTCGCGTTCCGCCGCAGAAGAAGGTTGACTGTCCATTGTCACCGGAGACGCTGGGTAGGACGGTCCGCAAGGGCCCTCGGGTGGGCAGGAGGTCGGCGCGTGGCAGAGGCGCTGGTTCTCAATGCCACGTACGAGCCTCTGTGCGTGGTGTCACAAAGAAGAGCACTGGTGCTGGTTCTGACCGACAAGGCCGTGATGGTCGAGGCCGCCGGTCAGGTACTGCGTTCGACGACGAGCTCGGTCGAGGTTCCGATCGTCGTCCGGTTAGCACGGTTCGTGCGCGTGCCCTACCGTTCACAGGTTCCACTCACCCGCAAGGGTGTGCTGGCACGCGACCATCACCGGTGTGTCTACTGCAACGCCCCAGCAACGTCGCTGGACCATGTCATCCCTCGCTCACGGGGCGGACCGCACGTATGGGAGAACGTCGTGGCGGCCTGTGGCCGCTGCAACCATGTCAAAGCCGACCGAGCGGTTGCCGATCTCGGTTGGCGGCTTCGCACGGCACCCCGAGCGCCGAGCGGAGCCGCCTGGCGCATTCTGGGGTCCCGCAGGATGGACCCGCGGTGGTCCCGCTACCTGAGCACCGTGCCGGACATCTCGGAGGCCGCCAGCGCCTGAGCTGCGTCCGACCAGGGCCTTGAGCAGTCCTGACCAGGCCTGAGCCCGCCGTGTGGCCGCCTCCCGGGCGGTAGCCGGCCACGCGGCGGGGCAGGAACCGCGGATGCGCATACTCGTCACCGGCGCCACGGGCTACATCGGCGGCCGGCTGGCCCCCCGTCTGCTGGGCACCAGCCACCAGGTCCGGTGCATGACCCGCGACCCGGCCCGGCTCGCCCAGGTCAGCTGGGCGCACCATCCCGACGTCGAGGTGGTCCGCGCCGACGCCCTCGACCCGGCCGCGCTGCGTCGTGCGCTGGACGGCGTCGACACCGCCTACTACCTGATCCACTCGATCGACAGCGGCGGCGACTTCTCCTCCGTCGACCGCACCGCCGCCCGCGCCTTCGCCGACGCCGCCCGGGATGCCGGAGTCGGCCGGCTGGTGTACCTGGGCGGTCTGAGCCCGGCGTCCGGCGCGGGGGTGTCGGAGCACCTGGCGTCCCGCCAGGAGGTGGCGCGGGTCCTGCTCGACTCCGGCGTGCCGACGGTCGTCCTGCGCGCGGCGGTCATCATCGGCAGCGGCAGCGCGTCGTTCGAGATGCTGCGTCACCTCACCGAGCGGCTGCCGGTCATGGTCACCCCGCGGTGGGTGCGCACCCGCATCCAGCCGATCGCCGTCCGGGACGTCCTGTACTACCTGGTCGGCTGCCTGGACCTGCCTGCCGGGACGCACCGCTCGTTCGACATCGGCGGGCCGGACATCCTCACCTACGCCGAGATGATGCAGCGCTTCGCCGCCGTCGAGGGCCTGCGCCGGCGGGTCATCATCCCCGTTCCCGTGCTCTCCCCCAACCTGTCGTCGCACTGGGTCGGGCTGGTCACGCCGGTTCCGCGGGCCATCGCGCGCCCGCTCGTCCGTTCGCTGCGCACGGAGGTCGTCGCCGCCGAGCACGACATCGCCGCCTGGGTGCCCGACCCGCCCGACGGGCTCGTCCCGTTCGACACCTCGGTGGCCTACGCGCTCGCCCGGGTGCGCGACCGGGCGGTGGAGACCCGCTGGTCGACGGCGGTCTGGCCAGGCAGCCCGATCACCACGCCGTTCCCGGAGGTCCTCGCCCGCCTCTGCGGCGACCCGGGCACGTCGCGCCCGGCACCACCCGGCGAACCGGCCGTGACCGACCCGGCCTGGGCCGGCTCGTCGCTGTACACCGATGAACGGTCGCGGGCGGTGGACGCCCCGGCCGGCCGCCTGTGGGCCGTCATCGAGGGCATCGGCGGCGAGAACGGCTGGTACAGCTGGCCGCTGGCCTGGTCCGCACGCGGCTGGCTCGACATCCTCGCCGGCGGGGTCGGGCACCACCGCGGCCGTCGGGACCCGCACCGGCTGCGCACCGGCGAGGCGATTGATCTGTGGCGGGTCGAGGAGCTGGTGCCCGGCCGGCTGCTGCGCCTGCGGGCCGAGATGAAACTGCCCGGCCAGGCCTGGCTGGAGCTGCGCGTCGACCCGGAAGACAGCGCCCCGGACCGCACGGGCACCGGACGCGGGGGCACCGAACCGGGGGGCGGCGGCCCCGAGAGCGGCAGCCCCGACAGCGGTGCCGGTGGCCGGCAACGGGTGGTCTACCGGCAGCGGGCGCTGTTCCTGCCCCACGGGCTGCCCGGGCACCTCTACTGGAAGGCCGTCAGCCCGTTCCACTCGGTGGTCTTCGGCGGCATGCTCCGCACGATCGTCCGTCATGCCGAGACCGGGGCGTCACCCACCGAGCCCCCGGAACGGCCGCACGAGACGCCGCACCCTCACGGGACGTCGCACCCCCACCAGACGTCCCGTGCCCTGCCTCAGGGGTGATCGCCGCCCGGCAGCTCCATCTCGAACCAGACCCGCTTGCCGTCCGGGGTCGTCTCCACGCCCCAGGCCTGCGCGAGTGCCTCCACGAGCAGCAGGCCCCAGCCGTGCTCGGCGTCCATCTGGTCGATGGACTCGTCACCGGGCCGGGGCAGCACCGAGCCCTCCCTGTCCTCGACGCTGATCCGCACCCGCCCGGGCTCGAGGGTCGCCCGCAGCACCAGATCGCTGCGCGCGTGCAGGACAGCGTTGGTGACCACCTCGCTGACCAGCAGGATGGCGTCGTCGAGGGAACCGATCCCGGCGTCGTGCAGCGCGCCCCGCACCGCCACGCGGGCGTGGCTGGCGGACGACCCCACCGCCGGCAGTGCGAGCTCCAGCAGCGGCGGCCGGACCGGCCGGGTCACCAGGACCAGCAGCGCGATGTCGTCGTCCGTGCGGGGCGGGAGGTCGGCCGCGAGCAGGCAGCGCTCGAGCAGCGTGCGCGCGGTCTCCTGGATGGGGCCGGGGCCGTCGCAGGTCACCGCGTCCGGGCCGGACCAGCTGCGGGCGGCGAAACTGCCGGTCCGGCGGCGGTCGCCGCTCGTTCGTGGCCTGCGGTAGCCACCGCGACGGTCCCGGCCGGACCGGCGCTCCCGGATCCGCCGCTCCGGCGTTGCCACCGGCGGCCCGGTCGGCGGCTGCGCCGGGGAGGGGCCGGCTGACGGCGCGGCAGCCGACGGGGCGGTGGGAGCGGCGACCGTTGCGGGCACGTCGGGCGCTGCGGGCGCGTCACACGCCGCGTCGAGGTCGCGCGCGGCCCGCGGACGGGTGATCTGTTCGGCCAGGCCCGACCGGAGGTGCTCCAGCCCGTCGGCCACCGGGCGGCGGCGCGACTCGACCAGCCCGTCGGTGAACATCACCAGTGCCGAGCCGGGTGGCAGCGCGACCGTCGTCTCCGAGAACTGGTCCTTCTCCCCCGTGCCGAGCGGGAGGCCAGGTTCGAGAACCAGATAGTCCGGCTGCTCGTCCGGCAGCACCAGCAGCGGCGGCGGGTGGCCGGCACTGGCGATCGTCGCGCGGCCCGAGTACGGGTCGTACACCGCGTACATCGAGGTGGCCATCTGCAGCCCCGGCAGCGAGTCGACGACCCGGTCCAGCCGGGCGAGCAGCTCCGCGGGTCCCCAGTCCTCCAGCGCGTAGGCCCGCAGGGCGGCCCGGAGCTGGCCCATCACCGCGGCGGCGTGCAGGCCCCGGCCCATCACGTCGCCGATGGCGACGCCGACCCGACCGCCGGGCAGCCCGATGACGTCGTAGAAGTCCCCACCGACCTCGGTGCCGGCCGTGCCCGGCCGGTACTCCATCGCGATCTCCATGCCGTCCAGGGCCGGCGGGTGCGCGGGCAGCATCGACCGCTGCAGCGTCAGCGCGGACTCCTCGACCTCCTGGAACAGCTGCGCGTTGTCGAGGGCGGCCCCGCCGCGCCGGGCCAGCTCCTCGACCAGGTGGACGTCCAGCGCCGTGAACTCGTGCGGGCCGTTGCGGCCGACGGAGAGGGCTCCCAGCACATGCCCGCGGGCGCACATCGGCACGGTGATCGTCGGGCCGGAGGGCAGCTCCCAGAACGTCTCGTAGGCCGAGCCGGCGAACAGTTCCCGGGCGACACGCTCCGTGTAACACGGGATGTAGTGCGACTGGCCGGTGCGCACGACGATGCCCGGCGGCGTGTTCTGGTCGAGTGTCGGCGGCCGGAGCTGGACAGCGGCCCGGAGGAAGTCCGCGGACTTCGCGTCGAGGAAGGACGAGCCGGCCATCCGGATCGCGTCGCCGTCGCCGCGCAGCCAGACGACGGCTCCCGTGCCCAGCCGGGGCACCGCCAGCGCCGCGATCATCTCCATGATCCGCTGCGGGTCGAGCGAGCTGCTCAGGACGAGGCTGGCATCCGCGAGGAAGGAGAACTGGTCGAGTGTCGTCCCCGCGGAGACGTGTGAGCGGCGCCGCCGAGCGGCGGTCAGCTCCCGGACGATGGCCCGCCCGACCGAGGCCGTCGTCGCGGCCCAGCCCTCGCGTCCGTAGGCGGCGCCCGTCGCGGGGGCGGCGCCGGCCCGCGGCTCGCTGCCAGCCCGCGGCTCGGTGCGAGTACCAGCCCACGGCTCGCTACCGGGAGGCGGCTCGTTGCCGGGAGGCGGACGAAGGCCCGCTGCCGAAGGGGCGCCGGCCGCCGGGCTGAGGCCGGTCACTGCTGCCCACCGCCTGCCGTGAGGACCGTGGGGACGTTTGGCCACCGGGTCACATCCACCCCCAGGAAGCATTCCATAACGGACAGTGACGTCATCCACCAGCGGAGTGTAGTTCGCTAGTCGGATATCGCGCCCGTCGAGCCGCACGGCGGACACCGTCAGTAACGGTGTCATCCGTTTACTTCGCGCAGGTGGAACGGGTTTGATACCGCCATGGATCCCGTTGCCACCGACCCCGTGGACCCGCCTGCCCCGGCCGGCATCCCCACGGGCGCAGCCCACCGCCAGCCCGGCGGCGGTGCCGCGCCCTGGTGGCGCGACGCCGTGATGTACGAGGTCTACATCCGCAGCTTCGCCGACACCGATGGTGACGGCGTCGGCGATCTCGAAGGCATCCGCCGCCGACTGCCCGACCTCGCCGACCTCGGCGTCGACGGCGTCTGGATCAGCCCGTTCTACCGCTCCCCCATGGCCGACCATGGCTACGACGTCGCCGACCACACCGACGTCGACCCGATGTTCGGCACCCTCGCCGACCTCGACGCGCTGCTGGCGGACGCCCACACCGCCGGGCTGAAGGTCGTGGTCGACCTTGTCCCGAACCACTCCAGCAGCGAGCATCCGGCCTTCCAGGCGGCGCTGGCCGCCGGGCCCGGCTCCCCCGAACGCGAGCTCTACCTGTTCCGGGACGGGCGCGGGCCCGGCGGTGCCCGGCCGCCGAACAACTGGGTGTCGGTGTTCGGCGGACCGGCCTGGACCCGCGTCCCGGACGGCCAGTGGTACCTGCACCTGTTCGCCCGGGAGCAGCCCGACTGGAACTGGCGGCACCCGCGGGTCCGTGCGGAGCACCGGGAGATCCTGCGGTTCTGGCTCGACCGCGGCGTCGACGGCTTCCGCATCGACGTCTCGCACGGCCTGATCAAGGACGAGGCGCTGCGGGACCACCCCGACCCGGACACCGCGGGCGCGGACCACCCCGCGCCCGACCAGGTCGACGCCGGGTTCCGGGAGGTGCTCGAGCCGTACTCGTGGGACCAGGACGGCGTGCACGAGATCTACCGCGAGTGGCGGGCGCTCCTGGACGAGTACGACAGCCGGGACGGGCGGGCGCGGGTGCTCGTCGGCGAGACCTGGGTCGCCGACCCGGAGCGCCTCGCCCGCTACGTCCGCCCGGACGAGCTGCATCTGACGTTCACGTTCTCGCTGCTGTTCGCGCCGTTCTCGGCACCGGCGTGGCGCAGCGCGATCGACGCCGCCCGGGCCGCGACCGCCGCCGTCGGCGCCCTGCCGACCTGGGTGCTCGCCAACCACGACGTCGTCCGGCCGACCGGCCGTTACGGCGGCGGCGACGTCGGCCTGCGCCGCGCCCGGGCGGCCCTGCTCGCGCTGCTGGCACTACCCGGGACGGCCTATCTCTACCAGGGCGACGAGCTGGGCCTGCCGCAGGTCGACGTCCCGCCGGAGCACCGCCGCGACCCGATCTGGGAACGCTCCGGCCACACCGCGGCCGGCCGGGACGGCACCCGCGTGCCCATGCCGTGGTCCGGGCAGAAGCCGCCGTACGGCTTCACCGACGACGGGACGGAGCCCTGGCTCCCCCAGCCGGCGGACTGGGGTGACCTGACCGCCGCCGCCCAGTCCGTCGACCCGATGTCGACGCGGGTGCTCGTCCGCGGCGCGCTGGCGCTGCGCCGGGCACTGCCGTTCCTCGGCGACCCGGGTGACCCGGACGCCCCCCGGCCCGGCTTCCGCTGGCGCGACGGCCTGCCCACCAGCTGCCTCGCCTTCGACCGCACCACCGAACCGGACCCCCCGGGCGGCTCCGCTGGTGCGGGGGCGCCGGGCGGGCCGGCGCTGACCTGTGTGATGTCCACCGAGGAGGAGGTCCACCTGGCGCTCGCCGGGCGCCTCGTCCTGGCCAGCAGCCCGGTCGGCTACGACGGTGCGACCCTCGTCCTGCCGCCGGACACCACCGTGTGGGTCATCCCCCGTTCGGGTTGACCAGGCCCGGTGGGGTGTCCGCCGCGGGACGTCCACCGCCGGCCACCCGCTCACCTGGACGGCCCGGGAACGTCCCGCCCTGGCCGGGCGGGGCGGGAAAAGAGGTCCGGCCTCGGGTCGGGAGAGCGCCGTCCGGTGGCGCAGAATGGAGGTGTGAACCAACCGTCTCCCGCGCGCCCACGCGCGGACTTCTACGAGGCCGTCGGCGGCGAGGCGACGTTCCGGACGCTGGTGGCGCGGTTCTACGAGGGTGTGGCCAACGACCCCGTGCTGCGCCCGCTGTACCCGGAGGACGAGCTCGCCGCCGCCGAGGAACGCCTACGGATGTTCCTCATCCAGTACTGGGGCGGGCCCACCACCTACAGCGAGCAGCGGGGCCACCCCCGCCTGCGGATGCGGCACATGCCGTTCGCGATCGGCCCGGCCGAGCGGGACGCCTGGGTCCGGATCATGAAGTCCGCGGTCGACAGCCTGGACCTCCCCCCCGAACTGCACTCCCAGCTCTGGGACTACCTGCTGGGCGCCGCCAACTCCCTGCAGAACCGCCCCGGCTGACCCGGCCGACCTCTGGCCACCTGGCCGACGAAAGAGATCCACCACCAGCGGAGCCGCCCCGGCCGATCGGCCGGGGCGGCTCCGCTGGTGGTGTGATGCCGGCGGAGCCCGCGCGGGTCGCGCGGGCGCCGGCGGCAGATCAGTCGCGGGTGAGCTTGCGGTAGGTCACCCGGTGCGGCCGGGCGGCGTCCGGGCCGAGCCGCTCGATCTTGTTGGCCTCGTAGTCGGCGAAGTTGCCCTCGTACCAGAACCACTGCGCCGGGTCGGCCTCGGTGCCCTCCCAGGCGAGGATGTGCGTCGACACCCGGTCGAGGAACCACCGGTCGTGGGAGATGACCACCGCGCAGCCGGGGAACTCCAGCAGCGCGTCCTCCAGCGACCGCAGCGTCTCGACGTCCAGGTCGTTCGTCGGCTCGTCGAGCAGCAGGACGTTGCCGCCACGCTTGAGGGTCAGCGCCAGGTTGAGCCGGTTGCGCTCTCCACCGGAGAGGACACCGACGGGCTTCTGCTGGTCCGGCCCCTTGAACCCGAACGACGACACGTACGCCCGGCTCGGGATGTCCGTCCGGCCGACCACGATGTGGTCCAGCCCGTCCGAGACGACCTCCCAGACGTTCTTCTTCGCGTCGAGCCCGGAGCGGCTCTGGTCGACGTAGGCCATGTCGACGGTCTCACCGATCTGCAGCTCGCCGCCGTCCGGCGTCGCCTCCCCGACGAGCATCGTGAACAGCGTGGTCTTGCCGACACCGTTCGGGCCGATCACGCCGACGATGCCACCGCGGGGCAGGGTGAACGACAGATCGTCGATGAGGACCCGCTCGCCGTAGCCCTTGGTCAGCTTCTTCGCCTCGATGACCAGGCTGCCCAGGCGCGGGCCCGGCGGGATCTGGATCTCCTCGAAGTCCCGCGGCCTGGCCTTGTCCGCCTCCGCCGCCATCTCCTCGTACCGGGACAGCCGCGACTTGCTCTTGGCCTGCCGCGCCTTCGGGTTCGAGCGGACCCACTCGAGCTCCTGGGCGAGCATCCGGCGCCGCTTGTCGTCCTTGCGCCCCTCGACCTTCAGCCGGGCCGCCTTGTTCTCCAGGTAGGTGGAGTAGTTCCCCTCGTAGGGGTGCGCACGGCCGCGGTCGAGCTCGAGGATCCAGCCGGCCACGTTGTCCAGGAAGTACCGGTCGTGCGTGACGGCGAGCACCGCCCCGGTGTACCGGGCCAGGTGCTGCTCCAGCCACGCGACGCTCTCCGCGTCCAGGTGGTTCGTCGGCTCGTCGAGCAGCAGCAGGTCGGGCGCCTCCAGCAGCAGCTTGCACAGCGCCACCCGGCGCCGCTCACCACCGGACAGTGCCACGACGTCCGCGTCGCCGGGCGGCAGCCGCAGCGCGTCCATCGCCTGGTCGATCTGGCTGTCGAGCTCCCAGGCGTTCGCCGCCTCGATCTTGTCGATCAGGGTGGCCTGGTCAGCGAGCAGCGTGTCGAAGTCCGCGTCCGGCGCGGACATCTTCTCGTTGATCGCCTCGTACCGGGCGAGGATCTCGCGGATCTCGCGGACACCGTCCTCGACGTTGCCGCGGACGTCCTTCGTCTCGTCGAGCCGGGGTTCCTGCGCCAGCATCCCGACGGTGTAGCCGGGGCTCAGGATCGCGTCACCGTTGCTCGGATGGTCGAGCCCGGCCATGATCTTGAGCAGCGACGACTTCCCGGCGCCGTTCGGACCGACGACGCCGATTTTCGCGCCGGGCAGGAACGACAGGGTGACGTCGTCGAGGATCACCTTGTCGCCGTGGGCCTTGCGGGCCTTGCGCATCTGGAAGACGTACTGCGCCATGTGTCAACCCTAGGGCATGCTGCCCAGGTACCGGACGGCGGTGATCCCGCACCCGCCGTGGGCCGATCCAGCCGATCCCGCCGGGCCGCGTTCGGACGAATCCCGAGCGGGTACGACCCGAAGTCGGGTGAACACCGTCAGCACACACACCAGTGTCAGGCCACCCGCACCCGGGAGGCGACATGCGCGCGGATGACCAGCGGGTCGGGCTCGCCGCCGAGGCGTTCAGCTTCGGTTACCCCCTTGTCTGTGCGATCCGGCAGATGATCCGGACCGCCCGCGAGGGCAACGGCCCGATCCGGCCAGCCGGCTTCAACGCCTTCGCGCACCAGACCGACCCACCCGGACCGGACTCGTCGTTCCTGAACGTCAACCC
Organism: Parafrankia sp. FMc2; assembly: GCF_041008525.1. Classification (NCBI taxonomy): domain Bacteria; kingdom Bacillati; phylum Actinomycetota; class Actinomycetes; order Frankiales; family Frankiaceae; genus Parafrankia; species Parafrankia sp. FMc2. Next base: position 10,051 of record NZ_JBFLUG010000123.1, read on the forward strand.
CGACATCCTGTTCTCGTCCGCCCAGGTCGATCTCAGCGCGGGCCCGGTGCTGCTGCACGTCCCGCCCACCGGCGGGCGCTACCACCGCCTCGCGTTCTTCGACCCGTGGCTGAACACGTTCGCCTACCTGGGCAGCCGCGCCACCGGCGACGAGGGCGGCGAGGTCCTGCTCGTCCCGCCCGGCGGCGTGGGCGACAGCGACGCCGCCCCCGCCGAGGCCGGGTCTGGGTCTGGGTCTGGGTCTGGGTCTGGAGTGAGTGTGGTGATCGAGGCGCCGGCGCGGGTCCTCAGCATCGTCGCCCATTTCGCCTACCGGGGGCCCGACGATCTGCTCGCCGTCCGCGCCCTGCAGGACCAGCTGACCCTGCGGCCGGTCGACCCGAACGCGCGCCAGCCCGAAGGCCCCCCGGACCGTTCCAAGCAGGTCTGCGACGACCTGCGCTTCTGGGAGGAGTTCCGGACCTGGATGCGCGCCTTCCCCCCGTCCCGGCTGGAACAGGACTACGCCCGCCGGTTCGAGGCCCTCGGCCTGCTGTCCGACCCGTCCCCGTACATCGACCCGGACCCGCCGCTCGCCTGGTCGCTGCGCAGCGGCCTGCGGACCGGGCGCGACGAACTGGAACGGCTCGCCGACGCCGGCCGCCGCGCCCACCAGGGCTGGGTCAGCACGCTGCACGAAGCCGACTTCAACCTGGACCGGGCTGGTCCCGGTGTCCTCGACGACCGCGCCTGGGAGATGCCCGACCGGGCTCAGGCCCGCATCGCCCGCGCGATGGCGGCCCGCCGGCCGCTGGGCCTCGTCCACGCCTACGAGGCGACGACCGCCCACTGCGCGGTGGACGTCGACGGCCACCGCCTCACCGGCGCCCACAACTACCGGCTGCGGCTGCTGCCACCGCCGGTGGACGCCTTCTGGACCCTCACCATGTACGACGAGCCGGACGGCTATCTCGTGGACAACCCCCTGCGCCGCTACTCGATCAACAGCCAGGACGACCTCGTCCGGGACCCCGACGGATCGATCCCGGTGCTGATCCAGAGCGACGTCCCGACGTCGTCGCCGCCATCGTCGCCATCGTCGTCGTCAGCCCCGGCGGCGAACTGGCTGCCGGCCGCCCGGGAGGACTTCCGGCTCATCCTGCGGATCTACCGGCCGGGCGACGAGGTGCTCACCGGCGCCTACTCCCCGCCCCCGATCCACCGCGTCGACTAGACCACCCTTCTCAGGAGAGGGTGATCCGGATCGGGAGGCGGCGGCCCGCGCCGACCTCGTCGACGTGGGCACTCGGCGCCAGCACCGCCACGTCACCGCCGCGCTCGACCAGCACCGGAAGCACCTGCCGGTCGACGGTCCGGGCACGGCCCCCGGACGCGGGCGTGACCACCAACGACACCGTGATCGACGTCCCGGCACCCGTCACCCGGGTGACCTTCGGGGCGGCAAGCGGATCACCGGGGTCCTGGCCGGTGGGCGCGCCGCGCGCCTCCCCGCCGCTGAAGGTCACCGCGTCGACGACGTCACCGGCGTCGACGCCGTCCCCGTCGACGATCAGCCGGGCACGGGACGGGCCGTCCACCGAGACCCGGTAGGCCAGCCGGGTGCCGCCCGCCTCGACCAGCAGCTGGGCCGACCGCGCCCCTGCCGGCGGGGCGTCGACCGTGAGCTCGACCTCCGCTGTCCGACCGGTGGCCAGCGTCAGCGCGTCCACCCGTGAGCGGGTCACCGACTCCGGCGAGCGGTTGTACGCGGCCGGCATCCGCAGCAGGTACGGCGTCCGGTCGGGGTGGTCGGCGACAACGGTCAGATCCGCCACCCCGCGGGAGACCGCGAACAGCAGGTCGCTGGTTCCGTCCACCCCGCGCAGATCGGGACCGTTCGCGGTCACCGCGCTCGGATGCCCCAGGTAGGGCGGACTGGCCGCCACCAGCACCAGCGACCGGCCTGGCAGGCCGTGCAGCATCCCGGCAAGATCACGGTCGTGACCGGTCATCGCCGCGTTCGCGTCGACCGCCCCGACCAGGATGAACGTCGTCAGCCCGAGGACCCCCGCGCCACCCGCACCCGTGCACGCCCACGCCGCCCGACGCCGCGACCAGCGCGCCAGGTCGGCCACCCCCCGGGCGCCCAGGTGCACGAGGCCGATCAGCACCGGAATCATGTAGAACGGCCCGACATAGCGGATCCCGCCCCACAGTTCCGCCGCGTTCCACGCCCCCCAGAACCCGAGGTAGCCGACCAGGAACAGCAGCGTCCCCAGCCCCAGGGCGCAGGCCGGCCCGTCGAACCTGCGCCGCGCGGCCGCGACGACCGCGGCGACCGCCAGCAGCACCCCACCGCAGGCCCAGCCCCCGAGCAGCCACAGATGGTCACCGACCGAGGCCAGCCCGTCGCCGAGCCCGAAGTCGTGCCCCCCGTCGGACGGGTAGAGCCGGCGCCGGCCGAAGCCGAGCTTGTCGTCCGGCTCCAGCAGCGCGAACGGCAGCCGGAACGGACTGCCCGTCGCCGCCGCGTTGTACGCCAGCAGGATCCCGGCGGGCAGTACCAGCCCCACCGCCGTCCACCGCACCGCCCACCCGAGGCGCCCGGCGCGGCGCGCCGTCACACCGGCCCAGACCGCCACCGGCGCGAGCAGCAGCACCACGTCGTACGGACGCACCGCCGCCGCCACACCGACCGTGAGCCCCGCCCCGGCCAGCGCGAGCGCACCCTGCCCGTGCCCCGCACGGCGCATTCCCCGGAGCAGGCCGAGGAACGTCAGCTGCAGCAGGACGAGCACCGGCAGGTAACTCAGCACCAGCGCACTCTCGATGATCACCAAAGGCGAGAACGCCATCAGTGTCGCCGCCAGCGCCGCGACCTTGCGATCACCGGCCAGCTCGACGCCGAGCAGATAGGTGACGATCACCACGGCCGCCGCGACAACCGCCAGCACCGGCGAGATGCTGCCGGCCACCACCAGTCCCAACGCGAACAGCGCCGGCACGAACGGCGTGTACTTCAGCACGAAGTGGCCGTCCGACACCGCGGCCAGCCACGGCGCGTAGGACGCGGCCGGGTCCGGCGCCGCGGGGAACAGGTGGCCGCCTGCCATCGCGCGGGCCTGGGTGAGGTAGATGACCTCGTCGTTGTTGACCGACAGGTAGGGAAACAGGTGGTGCCGCAGGACGACGGCCGCCGCGGCGCTGAGCACCGCGAGCACCGCCACGTACCGGCCGGCGGCACTGACCCCCAGAGCCCGTCGCCGCACGCCGCCGAACGCCCGCACGGCCGCGGAGACCTCGGGGCCCGCCCCCGCGTCGGCACTGGGCTCGGCACTGGGCTCGGCACTGGAGCTGCCGGTGCTGGCCTGGGACACCGGCCGGCCGGTTGCCTCCTGCCGCGGGACCTCGCCGCCGGCCTCACCGGACAGGTCGTCCAGTGCCGAACCCGCGCCGCCACCGGCTTCGTTCGCCCTGCTCACCCTCGGCACGGTACCGAGCGGATCCGAGGCCGATGATGCAGGTGGCCCCATCGGTCACGGCATGTCGGTCGGTGTGGCCCCACCATCGACAACCAGCCTGCCCAGGCCAGGCCCGCGATCACCCATGCCGGCCTCTTCGCGGAGTGCCTGGCCACGTGACTGCCGGCACCGGCCGGAAACCTCGGGCAGGCTCGCTCCAACTCGGCCTCCCCTCAGCCGATGGCGCCTCCCAACCCACGCAGGCGACGCTCACCCACAACGTCCGCGAGCCCGATGGGACGCTCCCCCACCGCCCGGTTGGCCCGCGACGCCAGGTGGAACGGGCCCCGCGCCGCCCTGGTCGACAGCCGCTGCGCGGCCACGCCCCCGGACTGGTGCGGCTCGACGGACCGCAGCGCATCGTCGAACAGCGCCCTGAGCCGCGGAACGGCCTCGGCCTCGGCCTCGGCCATCGAGGCACGGCCGGGACCATCCCCGAACACGGCCCCGACATCGGCCCCTGCACCCACCTCGACGCCGGAGTCGGTTCCCAGCTCGACGAGACGGAGACCCTGGTCGGCCAGCTCGCCGGCGCGGGTTCCGCCGACGCCGTCGGTGACGGACATGTCGTCGGTGACGGCGCTCGCCCCGGGGCTGGTCAGGGCCGACCGCAGGCTGCTCTCAGCCGGGGCCGCACCGGGCGCCGGCTCGGCCAGCCCGCGGACCGGCATCGCGTCGAAACCCTCGGGGCCGGCCGGAACGCCGTCTCCGCGGCCGTCGTCGGCGGGGGGAGCATCGCCCGCCACCGCCTGGTCATCGTCTCCCTGCCCGGCTCCGCCGAACCCGACGCCGTCGGCGCTGAACGGGTCGCCCGAGATCGGGCCGGGGTCGGCGAACGGATCCCCCGCTGCCAGCCCGTCGGCCGGGGTGGTCGACGATCGCGCCGTCCTGCGGACCTCCACGGGTCGCCAGGTGAGCTCGGCCGCGACAGCCTCCGCGTCGATCTCGTAGCTGACCCGCCGGTCGCCGTCCTGCGTCTCGTAGTTGTTCTGCCGCAGCCGGCCGACGACCAGTGCGCGGTCGCCTCGGGACAGGCTGGCCGCCACGTTCTCGGCCAGCTGCCGCCAGCAGGAGATCCTCAGATACAGGGTGCTTCCGTCGACCCACCGCTGCTCGGTGCGGTCGAACCGGCGAGGCGTCGACGCGAGGCGGAAACCACAGACGGAGACGCCGCTCGCGGTGATCCGCAGGACCGGGTTCTCGACGAGGTTGCCGATCAGCGTGATCGCGTTGTCGGGCATCTGAGCTCCTTGGAGAACATCTCGGGGGCAGGGAGACGGTCCAGTGGACGCCGGCCGATCACCAGGCGCCGCCGCACGTGGCGCGGAGGGCCGACGGAGTCCGGTCGTGCGTCCACGCCACGACTCTGCGCCACCGCCCCCGCGATGGGAACCGGTTCTTCACCCGCTGTGGATAACTCCGTTCTGTCCACAACACGGCGACGGACTGTGCTCCACCCGCAGTCACCTGCCAGCATCGACACTGTCTCGACCAGTCACCCGGAGTGCACGGAGCCGATGGACGTCCCGACAGCCGGGCTGTGAGGCGGGCGGTCGGCGTCAGCCGGGTAGGTCTCCGGGCGGACGGCCGGGCGCCCCCAGCCCGCGGCCCGCACTCCGCGGGGACGGCCCGGGAACATCCGGACGGCGGATCAGGGTTGCTGCCTGGCGGGCCGACGCTCAGCGGCGGCACCCGCACACAGACGGAGGAAGGCACTGCATGTCGACACAAGCGGCTAGCCCAAGCGTGAACGCGGCTGCGAGCGGGACGTTCCTGCTCGGTGGTGATCTCCAGGTGAACCGGCTCGGCTACGGCGCCATGCAGATCACCGGCCCGGGCATCTGGGGCCCACCCGCCAACCGGGACGAGGCACTCGCCGTACTGCGGCGAGCCGTGGATCTCGGGGTGAACTTCATCGACACCGCGGACTCCTACGGCCGGAGGTCAGCGAAGATCTGATCGCCGAAGCCCTGTACCCCTACCCCGACGGGCTGGTGATCGCGACCAAGGGCGGGCTCACCCGCCAGGGGCCGGGCCAGTGGACCGCCGTCGGCCGCGCCGAGTACCTGCGCCAGCAGGTCGAGATGTCGCTGCGGCGCCTCCGCGTCGAGCGCATCGATCTTTACCAGCTCCACCGCATCGACCCGAAGGTGCCCGTGGAGGAGTCAATCGGTGAGCTCCGGGCGCTGCAGCAGGAAGGGAAGATCCGCCACATCGGCGTCTCCGAGGTCAGCGTGGCCGAGCTCAAGCAGACCCGGTCGCTGGCCGAGATCGTCAGCGTCCAGAACCGGTACAACCTCGCCGACCGCGCCGCCGAGGACGTCCTCGACTACGCGGAGCGTGAGGGCATCGGATTCATCCCCTGGTTCCCGATCGCGACCGGCGAACTCGCCCGGCCCGGCGGCGTCCTCGACGAGGCCTCGAAGCGGCACGGCAGCTCACCGTCGCAGCTCGCGCTCGCCTGGCTGCTGCGCAGGTCACCCGTGATGCTGCCGATCCCGGGCACCTCCTCGGTCGCCCACCTGGAGGAGAACGTCGCCGCCGCAGGCGTCACGCTCACGGACGCCGAGTATGACGACCTGGTCAAGGTTGCCGGCTAGGCACGCCACACCGGCCCCGGAACAGGCCGGGACCAGCGCACCCGGCAACGACCGGCCGTCGGACAACGAGGTTCGACCGACGGCCGGTCAGCCAGCCACCCGCCAGTCGATGCGGCAGCATGTGGGATCGTGAAACCGCACCCCGACGCGGGCCGCTACCTCCGATGACCCGGGGCTGTCTGCGACATCAGGTGACATGAGGTGGACACTGTCCATCCCACCCGGGATCCGTCCGCGGACCCCACAATGGAGCAACGCGCCCGTAGCTCAGCGGATAGAGCGAGTGCCTTCTAAGCACTGGGTCGCAGGTTCGATCCCTGCCGGGCGCACAAACAGCCTCCGACCTGCGATTTTACCGTCTGAGCCGAAAAATCGGCCGTTGCACAGCGCTCGAACAGCTGATAACTTTCGCCGCTATGGCGACCCCTGAAGATCGCGTAGCGGGGCGGGCGGCCGGCCTGCTGGGCCCCCTCCTCGCGTCCTGGCTCCGCTCCATGAGGGCCGGGAACAAGAGCGACCAGACCTGTCGGACCTACATCGAGTCGGCCGCCCAGTTCGACGAGTTCCTCGTCGCCGCAGCCACTGTCCGCCACATCGGGCAGGTGACACGGGCAGACGTCGAGAACTGGTTGGTGAGCCTGCACAACCGCGGGCTGTCCCCCGCGACCGTCAACAATCGCTACCGGTCGCTCCAGCAGTTCTTCACCTGGTGCCTTGAGGAGGAGGAGATCGACCGCTCCCCCATGGAGCGGACCAAGCCGCCGATCGTCCCGGAGAAGCCGGTCCCCGTGCTCGACGAGGAGACGCTCAAGCTCTTCCTCAAGAGCCTGAGCGGGAAGTCGTTCCTCGACCGAAGGGACAACGCCGCGGTGCGGCTGTTCCTCGACACCGGCTTACGCCGATCGGAGCTTGCCTCCATCAAGGTCGCCGACGTCGACCTCGACGACCGGGTCGTCAACGTTCTCGGCAAGGGCCGCCGCCCTCGACGTGTCCGGTTCGGCGCCAAGACGGCCCTGGCTCTGGACCGCTATGGCCGTAGCCGCGCCCGCGAGGCAACGGCCGACCTCCCGGCCTGGTGGCTGGCCACCAGGGGCAGGGGCGCGATGACCGCCGACGGCATCTACCAGATGATCGTCCGGAGAGCTAACGCCGTCGGGGTCGACGTCCACCCCCACCAGTTGCGGCACTCGTGGGCCCACTACTTCCTGGCCGCCGGCGGGAACGAGACCGACCTCATGCACAACGCCGGATGGCGCTCACGCCAGATGCTCAACCGGTACGCCCGGTCCACAGCCGAGGAGCGCGCCCGCGAAGCGGCCGCCCGTCTCTCGCTCGGCGACCGGCTGTAGAGACTCCCCAGGGAACGCGACCTCGACGCACTCCCTGACACACCCCAGACCATCGCTCACGACCAGTCAGCCCAGTAGCTCGACGCATCGATCAAGCGTCGCCCCGCCATCCGGGCCGGTTGAGGTCAAGCCAGCGCTCGACGTCACCGCGGTGCCAGAGCCTCAGCTTCGGGTGATCCAAAATCGGATCCGGGAAGCCCTTCGTGGTCGCGACCCGCACCGCGTAGGCCCGGGAGACTCGCTGCCGCTGGCGGGAGCCGCGCCCGATGAGATCGCGCAGCGCGTCGACGTCGACCGCATCGGCCAGTTCCGTCAGGGAGATCATCTCCCGCTTCGGCCACGACTCCATGAGTGCGCACGCTAGAGACCACGTTAAGTAACCAACGCGCATTGGTTATGCACGGCGGTTACGCACGTCACCTACTCGCGGTACCCTTGTCTCCCGGCCGACCACAACCGGGGTCACAAAGACGAACTCGCCCGAACGTCGCATGTCCGGGCGAGTTCTCGGCGATCGCCTTCACCGAAAGGATCACGCCGTGCCTCACAGTCAACCAGCCAGCGACGACGCCCGGGTGCCGCTCACGACCGAGCCTGATGCCCTCCCTGCCGTGGTGGTTCGCGAGACGGGAACCGGTCCGTTCCGGCATCTCGTTGTCGACGTGCCGGCCGGTGTGCATCCGGCGACCTTGGCGGCGGCGTTGCGCAGTCTGCCGATCGCCTGCGAGTTCGAGACCATGGAAGACTTGGCCGGCACTCGCGGCGGCGGTGAACTCCGCTTCAGGGTCCACGATGAGCACCCGCGCTTGACCAACAGGCCCGGCGGCCGGGTGCTCCGGCTGGCCGATGACAGCCCGTTCGCCGAGTACCTGGGTGCCTGCGGCGAGGGTGAGGAGCGGTGAGCGCGCGCATGGTGCTTCCGGCGACGGGCACCCATCGGGTGCAGGTGGCGCGGCGGCGCGCGGCTGCGGCCGTCGAACGGCGCCCGCTCATCTTCGGTCTGCTGGTGCTCGACGACGCGGGCGCGTCCGTCGAGGTGGTCAGTCCGTTCGGCAGTGAGACGGCGGCTCGCCAGTGGGCCGACCTGTACGGCGTCGAGGCGTACCAGGTTCTGCCGGCCCGGATCGCGGGCGGGCGACGCTGAGTCCGCTGCTGCCCGTGTAGTCGCCTTGCGGCCCTCCACCCTCGCCGGTGGAGGGCCGTTCGCGTGTCCGGGGCCCGGAAGGGGCGGCCGACGGAGCAGCGCAGGACGGTCCCGGCCCACCGGGCGATCCCTGGGACGGACAGGGTTCCGTTCGGTCATCACGTGACGACCGTGCCGGATCGGCCTATCGTGCCTGTCATGGTCGATCGTCACGTGATGAACGGTCCGGTTCCGGCGGACGGGCTGTGCGGGTGTGGCTGCGGCCGGACGTGTCCGGCCGCGCCTGCCGGTGGGGGCCGGGTACCGCGGTACGCCTCTCGCGGCTGTCAGCAGCGCGCCTACCGGGCCCGCCAGGCCGCCCGCGCCACTCCCCCGGCGGACCCGGCGAGCGTCGCCGGGCTGCTCGACGCGATCCGTGATCTGGCCGGGGTGCTGGACGCTGGTGGCCAACCCGACGATGCGTTGCTCGCCGTGGTGCGGGACGGCACGACGGTGCTGCTTGCCCGCGCGATCCCCGCACCGGCGGCGCCTACGCCGGATGCCGACCGTCTCGCAGCCCTGCCACCGGCAGCACCGTCGCCCGGCACGTCACCCAACCCACGACCATCACGTGATGATCGTTCCGAGCGAACCGGTCCCGCTCCCGCGGCTACCGTGCCGGCCCTTCCCGACGATCGTCACGTGGCGACCGCGCCGGCGGTGCCGGTAGCCGGCCCGGAGGAGGTTGCACCACGGCCGGCCGGTTCCCGTCGACGGCGGGAGCGGCCGGTGGTGCTCCGGACGGACCGCGGGGACAGGCCGCTGTCCCCCGAGCTGTCCGCGGCGGTCCGCGCCGTCGTCAACGCCTCGGAAGGGGACACTCCCGTTGTCCGCCGTGTGGACTCCGACGTCAGCGGCACGCAGGACGTCCACGTGGGTGGTGTGCTTCTCGGGACGGTGCGTCCTGCTTACGGTCCTCATGGTGGGAAGGCGTGGCAGGCCCGTGACGTGGCGGGCAGCGTGGCACGGGCCTGGCGGAAGGGTCGGATGTGTGAGACCCACCCCCGCCGTGGGGACGCGGTCGACGCGCTTGTCTACCACCTTGCGTTCCTCGCCGAGCGGGCCCGCCGCGCCTCCCTACGCCCCCGGGCCGTTGCCTCGACCGACACCGCTCCCACGATCGCCACGTGACGATCGACGGCCGCGCGGGTGTGTCCTCTCCCCGCGCTCGGGTGTGGTCACGCCGCCGAGCGGCCCTCCGCCCGCGTGGGTGGAGGGCCGCTGACGTGTCCCGGGCCGCCTGCACCTGATGCGTCCGGTCACGAGACGCAGGCGGCGGTTCCCGGGCTTCCCGGTCGGGTCAGGGCCGGGGTGGGGTGTCCGGCTTCGGCTTGGCGCGGCTCCTGCGTCGTGCCTGCGCCGAGCGCAGGGCCAGCGCGGAGAAGTAGGAGCGTCGGGCGTTCTCGGCGCGGCGGGCGCGTTCGGCGGGTGGGAGCGTGCCGTCCGGGTCGACCTGGCGGTCGAAGCGGTCCAGGAACGTCGCGCGTCCGCGTGCGGTGCGCGCGGCGCGGTCGGGGGTGTTCGCCCATGACGCGTGGGCGGCGATGCGGGCGATGAGAGACCTGTCCTCGGGGCGGGTAGCGGCCATGGCTGACTCCTGAACGATCCTGTGACGGTCCTGGGCGAGATGGGACGGGCGGGACGGGCTAGCGCACGGTGGGCCCGGCTGAGGGGGGTTGGGACGGTCCGCGGACTGCGGCGAGCAGGACCGCGGCCCGGTCGGTGGAGCAGCGGTGCCCGCGCTGGCGGACACCGCGGGCGAGCGCGGTCCGGGTGACCGGTCGGCCCTGGCGGGTCAGGTCGGCGGCGACCGCGCGCCCGGCCGCGAGGAGATCGGCCGGCAGGGATCCCGTTGACGGGCGGGTGTCGTCGCGGGGGGTGGTCCGGTCGGCGGGCGGGCCGTCGCCCGGCGGCCGGTCATCGACCGGTGGGGCCGGGCTGCTGGTGGGGGTCGTGCTCGTCGCGGGTGCCGGGTGCGCGGGCCGGGTGGCTTTGAGCCCGGCGACCAGGCCGAACGCCGCGACGGGCCACAGCGCCATCGTGGGCACCCAGACACCGGGCACGCCGGTGAGCGCGTCGGGTCCGGCGGCGGTGAGGTTCGCCGCACCGGACATCCCGACGCCCGCAACCAGGGTGCTGACGGGCCAGCGGAGTGGGGTGCCTGCGCGGCGGCGGTGGCGGATTTCGATGATGGACGCCAGTGCCATCAGCTCGACGGACACCGCGATGAGCCAGGCGGCCCAGTCGGGTTGCCCGGCCCAGGCTGCGACGTCGTGGACGTGGACGAACGCGACGCAGAACACGCCCACCGCGAGTACCACCGGCAGCGCCGCGCCGAGGAGGCGTTCGGTGCGTCCCTGCCGGGCGGGTGCTGTGTCGGCCGGTGCTGGTCCGGCCCGTGCCTGGCCGTGGTCGCGTCGGGCCGCGGTAGGGGCTGTGAGGACGGCCGTGGCGGGGCCCGGGGTGTCCTGGCTGGTGAGGTCGGGGGTCATGTCGGGTTCTCCGTTTCTGGGGTTAGGCGGCGCGGGTGAGGGATTCGGGGAGGGCGAGGCAGGACAGGACGGCGGTGGCGAGAGCGGGCGGGACGGCGTTCCCGGCCTGCATGAACCGGCTGGCGAGGGTGCCCTGCCACGGATAGTCGGCGGGAAAGGACTGCAGGACGCCGAACTCGGTGGGGGTGAGACGATTCTCGGGGCCGATCCATCGGCCGTTTTCCATGGCGGCTCGGAAGGTGTTCCGGACGCTGGCGCCGCCCCAGGCGTTTCCGCGGGTGGTCACGGTGAACGCCGGCCGGTCGACCAGGCCCCGGCCGAGGGCGTCGGCCATGCTGCGCCACGGCTTGAGCGGCGGGGCGAATCGTGCGGTGTTCGGGCGGTAGCGGGTGTGGGTGGGTTGCGGGGGGCCGACCGTGTCCCGGGTGCGGGAGGCGAGGAGGAAAGCGCGGCGGCGGGTCTGCGGGACGCCGTATTCCTCGGCGGAGAGAAGTCCGGTCCAGGTGGCGTAGCCGCTGCGGCGTAGTTCGTAGGCGAACCGTTCCCAGATCGGGAGCACGGCGGGAACGTAACTGGTCAGGTCTCGTAGATCGTCGGTTTTTGGTTTCGTGGCAGGCTGGGGCTCTTCGATGACCCGGCGACCCGGGGGTGTTGGCGCCGCGTGGTTGACCAGACCGTAGGGTCCGGGTGTGTCC
>NZ_JBFLUG010000124.1:0-21638 GCF_041008525.1 Parafrankia sp. FMc2
CGCCCGGATCTTCCGTGTGCGCAGGTGGGCGCGGTTGGCGCGGGAGGAGTACGCCTTGTCTCCGGCGACCGCGTCCGGCCGGGTCCTGGGGCGGCCTACCGGCCCACGCACCTTGATTTTCTTCAGGACCGGGAGGAAACGCGGGCTGTCCGCGGCCTGTCCGGGGGTGAGGACGATCGACAGTGGACGGCAGCGCCGGTCGGTCGCGAGGTGCACCTTGCTGGTCAGCCCGGCCACGATGAGCATCGTCGCGGTGCGCGGCGTGAGATCCGGGACCCGGCAGCGCGCGCAGGCGTCCTGCGCGCAGAGCGCACCGTTCCCAACCCGCTCTACCACTGTTAAGCTCACTGGGAATGGGATTCCCATAAAACATCTCGGGAGGTTGGCATCGTGCGCTTGCATGGGCTGGATCTGGAGCTGACCGGCTGGTTCCAGGTGGCATGGTCGGGTGATATCGGACCGGAACAGGTGGTACCGCTGCGGTACTTCGGCCGTGACCTGGTGGCCTACCGCGGCAAGGACGGCGTCGTGCGCGTGCACGATCGCTATTGCCGGCACCTTGGCGCGAGCCTGGCGCACGGCGGCTGCGTCGTCGACGAGGGCATCCAGTGCCCCTTCCACGGCTGGATCTGGGCCCCTGACGGGCACAACGTGTCCATCCCCTACCAGGAGCGCCCCAACAAGGCCCGCAAGCTCGGCACCTGGCCGGTCGTCGAGCGCAACGAGTCGATCCACGTCTGGTTCGACCATGCCGGACGGGAGCCCTACTGGGACGTGCCGGACGCGCTCCGCGGCACCGCGCAGGCGGCCGAGCGCGAGTTCCACCCCGCCTGGCCCGACGGCCGCGAACATGCGACCGACCTGCGGGTGCATCCGCAGATGGTCGTCGAGAACGCCGTCGACCCGCACCACTTCCGGTTTGTCCACAACACCCCGATCAGCCCGGTCGTTCTCCAGGAACGCGTCGAGGGACCGGAGTGGCGGGCGCGCGTCGGCTTCGGGAAGCGCTGGCGGGACCACTCGCACGACGAGCACGGCGCGCTGCGCACCGACACAATGAACACCATCGATATCCTGTGGTCCGGGATCGGGGTCAGCGTCAACGTCGAGCACATGCGCGAGGGCGTGCGAGTGATCACCATCAACGTCACTCCCGTCGAGGACGGCCGGAGCGAGCTCTTCGCGACCTACTGGATCGACCGGAGCGGCGACGAGGCCACCTACCGGCGGCGCTTGGCCGATGCCAAGCTCGCCCTGCCCGACGACATCAAGATCTGGAACCACCAGGTCTTCCTCGACCCGCCGGCATTGGCCACCGAAGAGGGCCGCGGTTTCCGCCGGATGCGGCAATGGGCACGCCAGTTCTACCCTGGCGACGTGGCCGGGAACGGACCCACCGGCATCGACGACACCAGGGCGCCCGGAACCGAGAAACTCGAAGCCGGTGCGCCCTGACGCAGCCGGCAAGTCCTATGTGGACGGTGCAAGCGCCTTGCCGAGGAACTCGATCTCGCTCAAGCAGTTGTCGATGCTGCGGGCCTGCGAGTCAATCGACACGGAGGTGACACCCGCCCGCTCGTACTCGGGCAGCACCGCCGAGAGCTGCTCGGCGGTGCGTTCCGGGTCCCGGGTGGGGGCCGGGGAGAAGCACACCTCGAACTCCGCCGGCCGCCCCAGTGCGGACCGCATTTCCCGCAGCCGTTCGATCCGCTCGCCGATCTGGTCGGCCCTCAGTTCGGGGGTTCCGGTAATGGCCGCCATGGCGGCGGGCTGCTCGAAGGGCAGCCACCCATCCGCGACCTCGGCCACCCGGCGCATCGCCGCCTTGCTGTTGCCCCCGATCCAGACCGGCGGACCGGGCCGCTGCGCCGGACGGGGCAGCATGACATGGCCGTGCGCCGGGAAGAACTCGTCATCGCGCTCAACGACTTCGCCCGACCACGCCGCCCGCAGCGCTGCGATCGCGGCATCGAAACGGGGACCACGGTCGGCGAAGGACGCGTCCAGCACGTCGAACTCCGCCCGCTGGTATCCGGCGCCCATCCCGATCACGAGCCGGCCACCGGAGAGCCGGTCGAGGCTGGCCGCCGCCTTCGCCGTCAGGTACGGGTTGCGGTAACCGGCGACCAGAACGAACGTCAGCAGCCGCACCCGCCTGGTCGCCGCCGCCATGAACGACAACGCGACGAACGGATCGAAGGCGTGGTGACCACCGTTCGCGAGCCAGTCCTGCGCGGGGAACGGATGGTCGGTCGTGGAGACCATGTCGAACCCGCATTCCTCGGCCGCCACGGCGATATCGGCCAGGTCCCGGTCGCCGATCCAGGTGTCCCAGTGCTTCACCGCGCGTGTCGGGAACTGGTAGTTGAGCTTCATACAGACTCCTCCGTCCAAAGGGCGGCCACTTCGGCCACCGTCGGTGTAGCGCCGAGCAGGGCGATGGCATGACGCAGCAAGGTCACGGCGGCACAGAAACCCAGTGCGGAGAACGGATCCGAGCTGCCCTCTCCCCCGTTGCGCACCCATTTCGCCGACGGCGCCGGATGGTCGGTGAACCCGATGGAGGAATACCCGCAGTCCTCCGCCGCACGGGCGAAACGCGTCACCGCCGATGGCGACAGCAGGATTTCGGGCGTCCAGGCGGGATCCGCGATCGCGTGCTGCACGTCGAATCTCATGCCCGCACCTCGACACAGACGGCGGCGGGCCTGCCGAGCAGGCCCGCGCGCACTCGTTCGGTGATGGCGAGCCACTCCGGGTTCCAGCGAAATTCGAAGCAGCATCCCGTCGGGCGGCCGGCTGCCTCGGCCGCCTTCACCATCTCGCGGGCCCGGAGCGGATCAGTCGCCAGTGGTTTCTCGCACAGCACCGCTTTGCCGGCGGCGAGCGCCGCCAAGGTGATCTCGTGGTGCAGTGCCGTGGGTGTGCCACCGAGATCACGTCGAGATCGTCGCGAGCCACGAACGATCGCCAGTCGGTGGAGGTCTCCTCGATTCCGAGGCGCGCCGCGACCTTGCCGAGCCGTTCGGGCGTGCGGGCGCACAACGCGACCGGCTCGAAGCCCCCGCCGCCCGGTAGGCGGGAACCTGGACGTGCGCCCCCCACCCGACGCCCACGATGCCGACTCGCAGAACCATGCCACCTCCCGTACATCGGGATCGAGCGGGAACCTCTAGCCGGCAAAGGAACCACACTGGACCCGTGGCCAATACTTTACTGATAGTTACCAACCCGACCCGCAGACGCGGCGATCCACCAAATGTAGGTCGACTACCGGCTGATCGTGTCGGCCTACTTTCGGTCAGATTGGTAATCAGCTAGATATTATATCTGAGCGTACTGATTAACAATGGCGAGGGGACGAGTGCCGGGAACGGGACCACTGGCCGGGCTGCGGGTGCTGGAGCTCGCCACCTCCGCCGATGTCCTGCTCGAATCCCTGCGGCCCGGCGTGGCCGAACGTCTCGGGGTCGGCCCTGAGGTCTGCCTGGCCCGCAATCCGCGGTTGGTCTACGCCCGGGTCACCGGCTGGGGTCAGGAAGGGCCGATGTCGCAGCTGGGCGGGCACGACATCAACTACGTCGCGTTGACCGGGGTGCTGCGCGCGATGGGCCGCGCGGACGATCGGCCGGCGCCGTCGCTGAACCTGCTCGGCTTCGCCGGCGGGGCGATCTTCGGCGTGGTCGGCGTGCTCGCGGCGCTGCGGGAGGTCGAGCGCTCGGGGCGCGGTCAGGTCGTCGACCCTGCGATCGTCGACGGCGTCGGGCTGCTCTCCCAGATGGTGTGTTCCTTCGTTCAGCGCGGGCAGTGGACCGAGGAGCGGGAAAGCAATCTCTTCGACGGCAATGCGCCGTTCTACGACACCTACCGCTGCGCCGACGGCGAGTTCGTCGCGGTCGACGCGATGGAACCGGTCTTCTACGCCAACCTCCTCGACGGACTGGGCCTTGCCGGTGAGGACCTGCCCGCGCAACTCGACGAGAAGGGCTGGCCGATCCTGCGCGCCCGGTTCACCGAGGTCTTCGCCCAGACCCCGACGACCGCCGCTCCACCCTCGGCGCCGGAACCGCTGGCCGATGTGCTCGCGGCCTGGCGGGGCCGCTGACGATCCGCGACGAACCCCACCGTCGAACAAGCATGCGGGCTCAGTTGCCGGACCAACCCGCTTGACACCGCCGTCAGAGCCGTCATCGACGATCTCCTACACTGAGAGCCACCATGGACAAGTCAGCAGAGCAGACGCTCGACGCCGACGGCACCGCGGACGACAAGCTCGGCCCGCGGGCGGCCCGCACTCGCAACGCCATCCTGCAGGCCTCGAAGCAACTGTTCCTGGACCGTGGCTACGGCGGCACGCGGATCAACAACATCACCGACGCGTGCGGAATCTCGCGCGCCGGGTTCTACACCTACTTCCGCGACAAGCGGGAGATCTTCAACATGCTGGGCGACGTGACCTACCACGACCTACTCAAGGTGGTCGGCGCGCTGGACCACCTGCCGAGGCCCGCGTGCCGCGCCGACCTCGAGGGCTGGATCCGGCAGTACTTCGCGTTCATGGACGAGCACGGCGCGTTCATACTGTCCGCGCAGTCGGGCCCTGCCGACGAGGCCGTGCGGCTCGCGAGCAACCGGATGCAGATGCGGGTGGCGTTCCTGCTCGGGGTGAGCCTGCGCGGCAGGCAGCAGCACCCCACCACCGCACCGGAGGCGCTCGGACTGGCCGCCCAGGCGATGATGGACCGCTCCTGGTACCACTGCTGCGCGCAGCAGCTCCCCATCGACGTGAACGACGTCGTTGGCGTCGTCGCCGATTTCTTCGTGGCCGCGCTGGAGGGCTGAACCGCCTCAGCGGGTGCTCAGCAGCATCGCCCCGCCCACCGGCCCGCCACCGACGCCGACGACCGCGACCCCGGGATCACCCGCGACCTGCCGGTCACCGCCGTCACCCCAGAGCTGGATGCAGGCCTCGTGCAGGAAGCCCATACCGTGTAGGCGTCCGCCCGAGAGCTGGCCGCCACTGGTGTTGAGCGGCAGAGGCCCCTCGAGTGCGATCCGCTCGCCGCCGTCGAGGAACTCGCCGACCTTGCCGTGTTCGCAGAACCCGAGCGCCTCCAACCACATCACCGTCAGGAAGCTGAAGCCGTCGTAGAGCTGGGCGATGTCCACGTCGGCGGGCCGCAGGGACGTCCGTTCCCAGAGGGTCGCCGCGGTGTCGTGCGCCGCCATGGTGGTCAGGTCCGCGCGCTGGTCCCACGTGGCGCGCTCGAACATGCCGGTACCGACCGACTCGACGGTCAGCGGGTGGCGCGGCAGGCCCTTCGCGGCGTCCCGGCGGGACACGATGACGGCGGTGGCTCCGTCGCACGGGACATCGCAGTCGTACAGGCACAGCGGTTCCGAAATCATCCGCGCGCCAAGGTAGTCGTCCATCGTCATCGGCTCGCGGTAGATCGCGTCGGGATTGAGCCCCGCGTTGCGTCGCGCGTTAAGCGCGACGGCGCCGAGATGCTCGCGGGTGAGGCCGAAGTCGTGCATGTACCGCTGGGCCGGCATGGCCAGCCAGTTCGCCGCCGACAGGGCGCCGAACGGCCCGGTGTACTCCAGGTGCGGCG
This sequence comes from Parafrankia sp. FMc2, assembly GCF_041008525.1. Lineage (NCBI taxonomy): Bacteria > Bacillati > Actinomycetota > Actinomycetes > Frankiales > Frankiaceae > Parafrankia > Parafrankia sp. FMc2. The sequence continues at coordinate 5,616 of NZ_JBFLUG010000124.1, forward strand.
GCAGCTTGCCGCCGGCGAAGAGCACGGAGCTCCTGCCCCGGCCTGCCTGCGCGGTGGACTCCCACACCGACCGGAACACGACCACGTGGTCGGCGAGCCCGAGCGTCACCGCCATACAGGCCTCGATGGCCGGGCCGATCTGCCCCGCGGTCTCGGTCGACGAGAGGTACCAGCGGCTGCGCAGGCCGAGCGCGTTGCGCACGTCGTGCACGTTCGCGCCGGAGAACCCGGGATCCGGCACGCCGGGGCCGGGATAGCTGGCGATGCCGTCGACGTCCTCTGGCCGCAGCCCGGCGTCGGCGATCGCACGTTGGACCGCCTCGACCGTCAGCTCCAGTCCGGTGCGCCCGAGACGGCGGCCCACCTGGGACTTGCCCGCCCCGGTGAGCACCGCCTTGCCCGCGAACGGCCCGCCGCTCATCGCTTCCCTCCAGCCGGCCGGAACAACGGCAAGGCCAGCTTGCTCTCCGAGCCTTCCCATTCCTCGAAGAACACTTCGACCTCGAGTCCGATCCGGACGTCCTCCGGCGCGATGTCGACGATGTTGGTGACGAGCCGGACGTCCGGCTCGTCGGCCAGTTCGACCATCGCCACGACGTAGGGCGGCGGGAACCCAGGCACCCAGGGTTGCCGGTTGATCGTGTACGCGGCGACGGTGGCCCGCCCGGACGCCGGCTCCGGGCCGACCTCCAGACTGTGGCACCGCCAGCAGACGGGCCCCGGCGGATGGAAGAAATGGCCGCAGGCCCGGCACCGGTGGATCAGCAGCTGCCCGCCAAGGCCGCCTGTCCATAACTCCGCCGATTCCGGACTGGGGCTAGGCAGCAATCGCTGCTCGGGCCGGACATAGCTAGTCACGGGCCAACCCTAGGGGAACTTGACATCTTCGTCAATTGCGGGTCTGATACGAAGGAAACTGAGCACTGCAGGAGGCGCCCCCATGGGTTATCGCTATATCGGTTACGAAACCCTGGAAGGGGGCCGGATCGCCCGCATCACGCTCGACCGGCCGCAGGCGCGCAACGCGCAGAACCGCGGTCTGCTGGTCGAATTGGGCGAGGCGTTCGAGCGGGCCGAGGCCGACGACACGGTGCGCGTCGTGATCCTGCGCGGCGCGGGCACGTCGTTCTCCGCCGGGCACGACCTCGGCACGGCCGAGAGCCTCGCCGAGCGCGAACCCGGCCCGGACCTGCACCCGACCTACCAGTGCAACGGCAGCACGCTCGGCGGCTCCGAGGGCCGGGTCCGGCAGGAATGGCACTATTACTACGAAAACACCAAGCGGTGGCGCAACCTGCGCAAGATCACCATCGCCCAGGTGCACGGCAACGTGCTCTCCGCCGGGCTGATGCTGATGTGGTGCTGCGACCTGATCGTCGCCGCGGAGGACTCGGTTTTCGCCGACGTCGTCGGCACACGACTGGGCATGTGCGGCGTCGAGTACTTCGCGCACCCCTGGGAATTCGGGCCCCGCAAGGCGAAAGAGCTCCTGCTCACCGGTGACTCCCTCGGCGCCGACGAGGCGCACGCCCTGGGGATGGTCAGCAAGGTCTTCGGGGCGGACGAGATCTCCGAACACACGGTGGATTTCGCGGCGCGGGTGGCGAAGCTGCCCTCGATGGCGGCTCTGCTCATCAAGGAGTCGGTCAACCAGGCCCAGGACGCCATGGGCTTCAGCACCGCGCTCGACTCGTGCTTCACGTTGCACCAGCTCAACCACGCGCACTGGAGCGAGGTCTCTGGCGGGCAGGTCTACGTCGGCACCGCCGACTACGGCCTCGATGACTGGCGCGCCGCGCCCGCGATCCTGCCCGCCCGCCGCGACACGCCGTGAAAGATCAAAGCTCGCTTGTGATCCCGGTTCCATCAGCACGCATTCACGAGGAGCATTACCCGTGCCGAGCCTCCTGCGCCTGGACTCTTCCGCCGACCCAAGGTCTTCCACGTCCCGGGAACTGACCGGGATCTTCACCCGGACCTGGCGGGAGCTGACCCCGGAGCACGAGGTCGTCGAGCGGGACCTGCACCGGACGCCGCCGCCCCACCTGCCGAACTCCGCGCTGCACTACGCCCCGCGGCTGCGCGCCGACGGCGAACGGCCGGACCCGGCGGCGGAGGACCTCCAGAACGCGCTGCTGGCCGAACTCTCGGCGGCGGACCTCGTCGTGATCGGCGCGCCGATGTACAACTGGTCGATCCCCTCGACGCTGAAGGCATGGCTGGACCACGTCCACGTACTCGGCACGACCGTGCCGTTCGACACCAAGGACCAGCCCCTGGCTGGCAAGCCCGTAGTGGTGATCTCCAGCCGCGGCGCGGCGTATGCCGGGACCCCCGACATCGGCAAGGACCACACCATCCCGCCGATCGTGCAGATCCTCGGCGATTCGATGGGCATGGCCGTATCCGTGGTGACCGCGGACCTGACACTCGCCACCCGCGTCCCCGCGATGGCCTCGCTGGCCGATGCCGCCCGGCATAACCTCGAAGCGGCCAAGGCGCGGGTGTGCGACCTCGCGACCAGCCTGGGTTGAGACTCCTCCCTCATGCGGTGCGAATGGCACCGCATGAGGGACTGCGCCCCGCTCAGGCCAGGACCGGCTCAGGGGCGACGTCGCCAGCGGGGTTGCGGACGGGGATGCCGATGAAGCGGCGGGCGTTGTCACCCATGAAGTCGCGGGTGCGCCTCTCGTCCATGCCCTCGGCGTACTTGAAATAGCCGCGGGGCTCGGTCAGGCCCTCCGGGTGCGGGTAGTCCGAGCCGAACAACACCCGGTCCCAGCCCACGGTCTTCACGATATCCGCGACCGAGCCCTCCCAGAACGGGCTGACCCAGACGTTGCGGCGGAATACCTCGAGCGGGTGCTCCGGGAAGGCCTGCGGCATCTTCGCGTACGTGGCCTCGAAGTCGTCGAACAACGGCTTGATCCAGGCGCTGCCGTTCTCCACACTGCCGATACGCAGGTTCGGGAAGCGGGTCAGCGTACCGTGACAGATCAGGCTCGCCAGCATGTCGGAGATCTCGCGGTGGCCCAGCACGAGCCAGCGGAACGCACTCATCTCCATGAAGTTGTTGGTCTCCGGCGGCTCCCACTGGTTGATGTAGCCGTCCAGCGGCGGCTGGCTCGCGTGGAACACCACCGGGATGCCGGCCTGCTGCACGTCGCTCCAGAACGGGTCGAACTCCGGCAGCGCGGGCGAACGCCAGCCCTTGAGGCCCTTCACCGGAGCGGGCTTCATCAGCACGGCCTTGACACCATTCTCAAGAACGTATTCGAGCTCGCGCCGGGCGTCGTCGACGAGCGCCGCGCTGATCACCGGTGTCATGTACAGCCGGTTCTGGTGGGTGTAGCCCCAGGTCTCGAGCATCCACCGGTTGAGCGCGTGGATTATCGCGACCACCAGCTCGGGGTCCTCGGCGGCGGAGTGCTCGACCAGGTTGGCCAGCGTCGGATAGACCAGTGCCTCGTCGACGCCCTGCTCGTCCATCATGGCGATCCGCGATTCGGGCCCACGGAACGCGGGCAGCGCCTCGATCGGGTCACCGGTCAGCTCACGGAGTGTCTTGCCTTCCTTGTTCTGCCCGGAGAAGAACTTCTCGTGCGCACCGGGCGCAGCCACCCGCTCGAAGGTCGGATTCGGGATGTACTCGGTGATCTTGCCAAGGATCGCGATCCGGGTCCGCTTGCCGACCTGAACGAACTGGACAGACCGCCGATACTTCTCCGGCAGATACCGGGTCAACGCCTCCGGCGTCTCATACATGTGCTGATCCGCATCGAAGATCGGTGCGTCGGTGAACTGAGCCACGGTTCTTCCCTTTCGGCAGCCTTCCGTCCCTCCCTCGGACGCTAGGGTTAATTGACAGAAGTGTCAAGTCGGCTTCAGCCTGCTACCGTTGCTACCTATGACAGCCGCGTGGGAGGGCGATGACAACTTCGTCAACCTGGTGTTGGTCGACGCCGTGCCTCGGATCGAACCGGCGGGAGCCCGCCGCATCGCCGCATTCATGCGCAGTGTCCCCGACGGGTGTCCGCCAGGGGCCAGATGGCCGGTGGCATTGGGACCCGGCGTTCCTGCGGCCTCCGGATGCATCCGAGGCCGCACGGATGTCGGCCCGTATCCGGGTGGCGGCGTCGCAGGTACCGACGCTGCTCCTCCGGGGCGCGTTGTCCGATGTGGTGGCCGAGGAGGGCGTGTCCGATCTCCTGCGGATGATTCCCCATGCGCGGTACGCCGACGTCGCCGGAACCGGTCGCCTGGTGGCCGGGGACGACAACTCCGTGTTCCTCACCGAGGTCTCGGAGTTCCTGAACGATCTGGGAAATCCGGCGTGACAACCGTCCAGGCAGGCAGGCGGGTCACCCGAGCAGATCGAGCACCGTCGATCCCACGTCGTCGCCCAGCAGGTATCCTTCGGCCTCGTTCAGGTGCCGGCGCCACAGTTCCTCGGCGCCTTTGGCGTCCCTGGCCCGGATCAGCTTGACGAGTTTGCGGTGCGTCTTGGCCGTGCTGCGCAGAGCCCGTTCGGCCAGTGGGCCGGCGTCGGGCTGCAACGAGGTGTTCGCCACCTCGATGATGTGGTGCAGCATCTCGGACAGCAGCGCGAGCGTCTCGTTGCCGGCCAGGCGCACGACCAGCACGTGGAAGTCACTGTGCAGCCGCACGGCCTCCAGTGAGTCCTCGGCAGGGACCGCCTCGTGCTGTTCGAGCGCCTTGGTCAGGACTTCCAGATCGTCCGTCGTGTGGCGCCGGGCGAGCTGGCCCACACTGGGCACCTCGAGCGCGACCCGCGCTTCGTAGACGTCGCGCAGTGTGGTGCCCTGGTATTCCAGGATGAACCCGGCATACCGGGCGGCGACCTCACGGCGCGGCGGCTGCACCCTGGCGCCGCCGTGCGCGCCGCGACGGATCGCAATGAGACTTTCCGATTCGAGCACACGAAACGCCTCGCGCAGCGTCGGGCGGGAGATGCCGAACTGTTCCATGAGTTCGGACTCCGATGGCAACGCATCGCCCTCGGCCAGGTCACCCCGGATGATGTGGCGTCGCAGCTCGGCCGCGGCCAGTTCCGCCATCTTCGGAACCCGGACGGGCCGGGCCACCGTTTCGGGCAGCGAACGGAGCGCGCCTTGTGCGTTCCCTACGGTTCTGGGTGCCACCGGTCCTCCCCGTCCACAACGGCTCGATGAGCCAGATGATTAACTATATTTGAACAGCCCCCGGTGCGCCCAGCCGTGGCCTGCGCGTCGACGTGGGCCTTGTCACCAGAGGAAGACCGGGACGGCGAAGGCCATCCCGGTCCGGTCCCTGCGATCACGCCCGGAGCGAGGCCCTTACCCACTGCATCGCTTCCAGACGCCGCGTCAGCAACCCGGCCTCGTCCTGTTCAAGCGGACCGATACCGGCCGCCCGAAGGCGGTCCAGCTCGCCGGTGACCGCCGTGATCTCCACGTCGAGGCGCTCACCCGCCTCGTCCTTGGTCAGCAGATCCTGGTCGGTCCAGTCGTCCTCCGGGATCCGGTCGATCGGCGCCATGGCGTGCTCAGCTCACTACGCCGGCCGCGGCCGGCTTCTCTGCCGGCGCGGGCAGGTTGTACAAGCGCCGGGCGTTGAGCTCCACGATCTGGTGCACCTCGTCGTCGGGCACGTTCTCGAACGCCTCGGCAGCGCGCTTGCGGCTGGCGGGCCAGAACGAGTCCGAGTGCGGGTAGTCGCATTCCCAGGTGATCCGGTCGACTCCGATGATATGCCGGTTGGCCACGCCGAAGTCGTCCTCGATGAAGCAGCCGTGGAAATGCTTCTTGAACAGCTCCGAGGGCCGCACCTCCTGGTTGATGTTCTGGTAGAAGCGGTGCTTGCGCCACACGTAGTCGGCCCGCTCGATGATGTAGGGAATCCAGCCGACCCCGCCTTCGGACAAGCCGATCTTGAGCTTCGGGTGCTTGTGCAGCGCCCCCGAGAAGACCCAGTCCGCCGTCGCGTGCATGCTGTTGGTGCCCATCAGGTTGATCATCACCGCGAACGGTGCGTCCGGCGCGATCTGCGGAATGGCGCTCGCCCCGCCGCTGCCGAAGTGCTGGCACAGCGGCATCCCGGTCTCCTCGACCGCCGAGAACACCGGGTCCCAGTAGTCGGTGTGCACCGAGGGCAGGCCGAGCGCATGCGGCAGGTCAGGGAACGAGATGCCCTTGGCGCCCTTGGCCGCCGTGCGGTGGATCTCCCGCACCGCGGCCTGGGCGTCCCACAGCGGCAGGATGACGATCGGGATCAGCCGGCCGGGACCGGCGGCACACCACTCGTCGAGCACGAAGTCGTTGTAGGCCTGGACACAGGCCAGCGCGAGTTCCTTGTCCTCGGCCTCCAGGAACACAGTCCCGCAGAAGCGCGGAAACGACGGGAAGCACATCATCGCCTCCACGCCGTCGATGTCCATGTCGGCGAGGCGGGCCTTCGGGTCATAGCAACCCGGGATCATGTCGTCGTAACGGAGCGGCTCCAGCCCGTACTCTTCGGGCTTCTTCCCGGCGACCGCGTTCAGACCGATGTAGGGGTAGATCCGGTCCTCGTAGACCCACATCTGAGCGTTCGGCTGGCCCTCGCCGAGGGGCTGCTCGACGATCCGGGGACCGATCTCCTTGTACTTGGTCGGCAGACGGTCCTGCCACACCCTCGGGTGCTCGATCAGGTGATCGTCGACCGAAATGAGTTTCATCCAGGGCTGTAGCGGCATCGCTGACTCCTCACCACCGACGTGTTCCGATTGTTTTCACGACGTTCGTGTTCATGGCCAGCCGGCACCGGAAAGCAGGTCCCGTACCAGCTCACGCCGGAGTAACTTCCCGGTCGCCGTATACGGGAGCTCCGGCCGGAACACCACGTCGTCCGGTGTACGCGAACTGCGCAGCCGGTCCCGCACGTACTCCTTGATCTCGTCGGCCCCCGGCTGGCCGCCCGGGTGCGGCACCACGACCGCGACGATGCGGGCGTCACACTCGTCATCGGGCAGCCCGATGACGGCGGCTCCTTGGCCCCCGGGTGGCGGACGAGCACGTCCTCGATCTCGGCCGGCGCGATGTTCTCGCCGCCCCGAATGATGGTGTCGTCCGTGCGCCCGGAGATGAACAGGTAGCCCTCGTGGTCGAACCAGGCCTGGTCACGAGTGTGGAACCAGCCGTCGCCGTCCAGCTGTGAGCCGGAACCGAGGTACTCCCCCGAAACCTGCGCACGCACCCACAGCTGACCGGTCTCACCCGCGGGCAGATGTTTGCCGAGCTCGTCCCGGATCTGGCCCTCCACACCGGGGACCAGCCGGCCCGCGGAGGAAAGCCGCTCCTGCACCATCGGCTCGCCCGAGCCCAGTGCGGCGCGGTGGTCGTCAGGGCCGAGCACCGCGATCGTCGAACTGGTCTCGGTCAGGCCGTAGGCGTTGGTGAACGCGGCCCCGGCAGCACGGTCAGCGCCCGTTCGAGCACCGGCCGCGGCATGCGCGCGCCACCGTAGGCGATCGCACGCAGCGTGGGCAGATCCGCCGGGGTGTCCCCGAGTTCGTCCACGATGCGCGCGAGCATCGTGGGCACCAGCATCGCCTGCGTGATGCCCTCGTCGCGCACCAGATCGAGCCAGCGGGCCGGGGCGAAGTTGGGCAGGAGAGCATGCGACGGCCGGAGAACGTGTTCGTGAGCACCGTCCCCACCCCCGCGACGTGGTAGGGCGGCACGCTGATCAGCGCGGCGTCCTCCTCCGCCGACGATCCGAACTCGACGGTCTGCAGTACGTAGGACACCAGGTTCGCGTGCCGCAGGACCGCGCCCTTCGGCTTCGAGGTGGTTCCGCTGGTGTAAAGCACCACCGCGGGGGCGTCCTCGTCGATGTCCTGCGGGGGCGACGCCTCGGCCTCGCCCGCCGCGGCAAGCCAGTCGGTGACGGTGATCGTCTTACCCGGCAGTCCCAGTGCGGCGCACTGCTCGTCAACGACAAGCAGCGGGCGCTCACCCAGGCGACCCGCCAGTTCTGCCAGCTGGCCGGGCGACAGCCGATAGTTGAGGGGGTAAACGGAACCCCTGCCTGAGCCGCGGCGAACAGCGCGACCGGGAACGCCGGCCCGGTCACTCCCACGAACCCCACAGCATCAGCTCCGGCATCCCGCACCACGCGGGCCCCGCCGGCGGCCCGCGAGGCGAGATCCGCGGCCGTGAGACCACCGCTTCGGTGCCCGACGAGCACGCGCTCCGGCAGCGTGGACGCGATCGTGTCGAGCAGCATCGCGATGCCCCCATCGAACCTCCTTCACACCGGCTGTCGTCGGGCTCACGTGGACAGGATCGCGACTGCGGCGGTGCCGGGCGCGCCGTAGAGATGGGTGTAGCCGACCTTCGGACCGCCGGGCACCTGCCGTTCACCCGCGCGGCCGCGCAACTGCGTGACGATCTCGTAGACCTGGCGCAGGCCCGAAGCGCCGACCGGCTCGCCATTGGCGATCAGCCCGCCATCGGTGTTGACCGGCAGCTTGCCCCCGATCTCCGTCTGGCCCTGCGCCAGCAGCGACTCCTGCTCGCCGTCCTTGCAGAACCCGTTCTCCGCCATGTGGATCACCTCGGACCCGGCGTCAGTGTCCTGCAGCTGGGCGATGTCGACGTCCTCCGGCCCGATGCCCGCCTCCTCGTAGGCGGCAAGGGACGCGTCGACCGTTGGGCTGGGCACGGTCTCCAGCGGAAGCGACGGGGTCAGCAGCTCGAAGGCACCCAGACGGCGGCTGCGCAGCTGGCTCGCCCGCAGGTAGACCGGCTTGTCGGTGTACTTGTGCGCCTGGTCGGCGCGGCACAGCAGGACGGCAGCGGCGCCTTCGTTGGGCGCGCAGTACATGTACTGCGTGAGCGGGTAGTTGAGGACCGCGGCGTTCAGGATCTCCTCCTCGGAGATCGGCTTGCGCCGCCAGGCCTTCGGGTTCGCCGCTCCGTTGCGGAAGTTCTTGGCCGCCACCTTGGCCAGCGTGGCCGCGGTCAGACCGTGGTCGTGCAGGTACCGGGTGGCCTTCATCCCGAAGAAATGGGTCGTCAGGAACAACCCGGCGTCGCCGTACCAGCCGGGCAGGCCCGACACCGACGGATCCGCGGAGAACGCGCCGCGCGGATGCTTGTCCAGCCCGATCGCGATGGCCAGGTCGTGCTCGCCGCTTTCGATGGCCTTTGCCGCCATCGTCAGGGAGGTGTTGCCCGTGGCGCAGCCGTTCAGCACGGCCCTAGCCGGGATCCCGGTGAGGCCGAGCAGGCCCACGACGGCCTCGGGGTTGGTGACCTCCATGCTGCCCGCGAACGCGCACTGCACGTCCCGCCACTGCGCACCGGCGTCGGCCAGCGCGTCCCGTACCGCGTCCGCACCCATCTCCAGCGCGGACTTTCCTTCGTAACGGCCGAACGGGTGCAACCCGACGCCGACTATCGCAACGTCCACCAGTACTCCTCAGGCCGGCTGGAAAGCGAACACGAGGGTTTCATCGCCCTCGGGCGTCATGCCGAACGGCACGATGGCCAGTTCCATCTCCTGCCCGATCTCGAGCTTCGCCGGGTCGGGCTCGGTGAGCCTGGCCTCCACCCGGCACGCTCCGGGCAGCTCCACATACCCCACGCTGAACGGGACGAACGTCTCCGGGGTGTCGGCACCGGCATAGGGCGGTGACGGGGGGCGGAACCGTTGCGTGGTGAACGTCCACAGCCGACCTCGGCGGGGCAGCTCGACCTGCTCCACTCCGGCCGTCCCGCACGCGAGACAGTGTTCGCGGTGGGGGAACGCGACGTGACCACAACTTCCGCAGCGGCCCCCGAGCAGCGCCGGTTCCTCCGCGGGCCAGGTGAACAGCCCTGGCGCCAAGGGAATCCGCTTCGACATCGAAGCTCCTACTCTTCCAGCTGGGCAACTTCCCACACTGTAGTGCCAAGTAGAGCAAACATCTATCTAAATAACTGGTTTGATCGACACGTGGGCGCCAGCCGGGTCCGCATGCCAGTCCCCCAGCCGCCGTCGCAGCAGCTTCCCGGCACCCGTGCGGCAGTGCGGGCACCTCGCACCAGAACGCGGGCACCTTGAACCCGGCCAGCCGCGTGCACGCGAAGGCGTGCAACTCCACCGCCGAGGGCAGCTCACCCGCCGGCACGAGGAACGCGGCGATCGTCTGCCCGAGCCGCCGGTCCGGTACCCCGACCACACCGGCGGACGCGATCGCCGGATGTGCCTCCAGCACATGCTCCACCTCGAGGGGGTAGACGCTCTCGCCCCCTCGCACGATCCGGTCGTTGGTCCGTCCGGCCAGATACACATACCGTTGCGGATCAATGATCATTAGTGCTCACCGGCTCCGCAGCCGTCCCTTGCGGGGCGGCGGTCCCGGTCTGACCGGCCGGAGCCGTGCCGAGTTCCCGCTTCACGGCCACCTGCCCGCCGGGGCGGGTCTTACGGTCGGCTTCACGGGCGTTCGGCGCTTGCGCGCCCGGGTATCCAGCCACTCCGGCACCCGTAAGCCGCCTCAGGTTGAGCGAGGCGTTGTAGTCGCAGTCGATCACCAGGCCGCAGCCGTGGCAGGCGAACGTGCGGTCCGACAACGTCAGGCTTGGGTTTCGCCAGCCGCAGGCCGAACAAGTCTTGCTCGACGAGTACCAGCGGTCCGCGACGACCAGCCGCGAGCCGTACCACGTCGTCTTGTAGGTGAGCTGCCGTCGGACCTCGGCCATCCCGGCGTCGGACACAGCGCGGGCCAGCCGCCGGTTGCGAACCATTCCCGCGACGTTGAGGTCCTCGACCACGATCACGTCGTGCGACGTGGCCAGGCGGGTGGTGAGCTTGTGCAGGCCGTCGCGTCGCTGGTCCGCGACCCGGGCGTGGATCCGGGCCAGCCTCGCGGCACGCTTACGACGTCCAGCGCCGCCGGGCCTGCTGCGCGCGTAGGCACGCGACGCCTTCCGTAGACGACACAGCGAGGCGGCCAGATGCTTCGGGTTGGGCACCATCTCGCCGGTCGACAGCACGGCGAGATGCTTCACCCCGAGGTCGACGCCGACCGCACCGCCATGGTGCTGACGCGGAGACGGTCCGGCGGGCATGTTCCGTTCGGCCTCGACGGTGAACGACACGAACCAGCGGCCGGCGGTACGGGAGACAGTAGCGCCGAGCAGACGCGCCCGGCCGTCCGCGAGCCGCACGGTCATCGGCTCGTGGACTTTCACCCGGCCAATCCGGGGCAGCTTCACGTGCCGGTCGCCGTGCGGACCGTAGGCGCCGGTGGTGTACCGGAACGAGTCACGAGCCCGGCCGCGCTTCTTGAACCGGGGGAAGCCGACCCGCCTGCCCTTCCGCTTGCCCTCGCGGGAGTCGGAGAACGCCTCGAGTCCGCGGGCGAGCTGATCCAGCCCGGACGAGTACGCCTCCTTGGAGCACTCCGGCCACCACGGCGCCACGTCGCCCTTGATCCGATTCCACTCGCGACGCAGCGCGGGCAGCGTCCACGGGATCGCAGTCAGATCCGAGACCGGAGCCATAGGTCGCCTCGGCGGCCCGCTGGCCGAGGGCGGCCTTCACCCGGGCCAGGGTCCCGTTGAACGCGGACCGCGCCGCACCCGCATGCCGGGCAAGCTCTGCGAGCTGGACCGGCGTCGGGTCCAGAGCGAAACGGTACGCCTGCAAGGACGCGCTCACTCAACCTCGCCGGGACCGGAGGTGACCGCGGCGACCGCACGCCGCGCACGGTTGGCCGCCCCGGGTCGGCCGTACAGCCGCGCGCACAACGACGTCAGGATCTCGGTCACGTCCCGCACGAGGTCGTCGTCGACCTCGGCCGGGTCGACGACGAGCAGCCGCCGGCCGGACACGGCCAGCGCCGCCTCGACGTACTCGGCGCCGAACCGCGCGAAACGGTCCCCGTGCTCGACGACGATCGTGGTCACGGCCGGGTCACGCAGCAGCGCGAGAAACTTCCACCGGTGGCCGTTCAGCGCCGAGCCGACTTCGGTGACCACGCGGTCGACAGCCCGGCGCGGACCAGTAGCTCACCGGCCCCGGTCTCGTCCGGGTCCTCGACGCGCAGGTCCAGCCCCGGCACCGGGCGACCGACCGAACGCAGCAGGTCCGGGCGCCCGTTCACGGCACGCAGGTGATCCTCCGGCGTGAGACAGGTGACCGGGCTGCTCTCGGTCTGCCCGAACAGGTTCACCATGCGCACGCCCGGCAGGACCTCCAGCACCCGCCGCAGGGTCCCGGGATGAATCGGCGATGCGGCCATAGACGAGCGTGCGCAGCGGCACCGCGTCCAGCGCACCGGCGGCGAACAGCATCTCGATCATGCTGGGCACCAGCAACGCGTACGTCACGCCGAGGTCCTTCAACCCGCGCCACCAGTCGACGCTGAACGACGATGTGGCGACAACGGTCGCGCCTGCCGCCAGTGCGACCAGAAGGTTGCCCAGCCCACCGATGTGGTGCACCGGCGACCCTGTCGCGTACACCGCATCAGGCTCGTCCAGCCGCGCCAGCCCGGACAGGACCTCACTACGGCGCGCGAGCACCTGCTGGGTCAGCGGCACCCGTTTCGGCGCACCCGTCGTGCCGCCGGTGTACAGATAGACCACGACCGAATCGGGGCCGGGCGCGGACAGCTTGTCCAGCTCGTCTTCATGGCCGAACTCCGGCACGGGAACGGGCCGGACGCCGGTCGCACGACCGAGTTCTCCTGCCGTGGCCGTGAAGGCGTCTTCGTGCAGCACCACCTGGCTGCCCAGGTCGCCTGCCAGCCGCGTGAGTTCCGGCACTGTTAGCTTCGGCCCGAGTGGGGCCAGCGGATGCCCGGTCGCGGCGCCGACCAGCAGCAGCGCCACCGTGCCCGCGTTGGTGGTCACCAACGCGGGCAGCGGGGCTCCCGGGGCAAGGCCGAGCGTTTCGATCCAGCTGCGCCTTCTCTCCCTCCCACGCGCCCGCCGCGCCGCGGCCTGCGACCTCACCACCCCACCCGCCCGGGCCGCGGAGGCGGAGGCGGCGGCGGGCATGTCAGACTGAACGGGCAACGGGGGCCTCCGCTGGTGCGAGTGATCTAGGCAATCCCCGTCCTACCGGACCCCCGTTGCCCTCACCCGAACCGGCCCGCGCAACGCGCGCGAAGCGACCACGATTCCCGACAGGAACCAGCCCCCCACCGGCCCGCAACACCACCCCAGACCGTCACCCAACGTCACCGCCGTGCCGGCCGTAACCGACCTCACCCAGACTACTGACAGTGATCAACTGTACGGCGTCCGGAGCTCAGCCACCCCGACCCTGCGCCCACCCCACATCCGACCCGCTCACGATCAACAAGCGCGATCCGGGCACCTGACCAGCAGAAACAGACTTTGCGGCTCGCCCTGCTCTGCCATGTGCCGGCATTGCTCGGGCCAGAGCGTGGCCTACCGTGCCGGCGTCGTCAGGTGCGTGCCGCAGAGGCTGTCGGCGCCGGGAACGACATGCCAGCCCTTAGCAGGTCCGTCAAACTGGACGAAGCTGAGGCACAGGTCAGCGACGCCGAGGTTCTGGCCAAAATCTACGCGGTTGACGATGATACCGTCGGCGTCGTAGCTCTTGACGCCGCGCAGACCTCGGATAAAAGATTCACGGGTTGGGCAGGGGCCCGCCTCCCGCAGCCCTCTAACAAACATGTCGGCGGTGATCCAGCCGTGAAGTGCCACACTAGATGTAGCCGGTCTCACCTGCGGCACAAATTCGCTCATAGCCTCGCGGAAGCGAGCGATTCCCGGGCTGCCGCTCTCGAACGGATGGTACACGAGGGACGTGTAGGAACCAACCGGCCAGTCGAGAGGCTGGTCGGCGGAGCCATAGCCGTTCGGCGCCAGCACCACCTTGATGTCCACGCCCGCCTGGCGCGCGAGATTGACCGTGCGCGCGAATTCTGACTCGGTCGCGTAGCTGACCAGCACGTCGGCATCCAAGGCCCGGATACGTGCGGCCGTCGCACTTGGGTTAGTGATTCCCGGCGTTACCTCGATCCGGTCCACTACGGGAATTCCGACGGCCTCGAGGCTGGCAGCGACGGCATCACTGGCTTTCGTTGAAAACTCGTTGCCCCAGATGCTCATCACGACCGCCCGGGTACCGCCAGCGCGTTTCACGAATAGGCCGTAGGTGTCGACTCCGTTGCCACTGCCAAGAAAATATGAGTAGCTGAACATATTCTCGTAATTGCTCCACACGGACTCGTCCGCGTGGCCGGTGACCGGGATACCCTGCTCGTTGAGCCATTTCGCCGAGCCGCTTGCCGCCGTGGTCACCTCCATGATCCCGAAGACGTTCTGATCGTCGACGAGGTGTTGTGCCGCTACTAGGTTGATCGACGGCTGGGCTTGGTCGTCGGCCCACTCGTAGACGAGCTGACGGCCGTTCACGCCCCCCTCCTGAGCGGCCACCCCGAGCCGGGCCTCCACGCCACCTCGAAAGGCGGAGAACTCGCCGGCCAGCGGGCCCGTGTCGGGGTAGAGCAGCCCGGCGACCACCTTGTCAGACGTCACTCCAGGGCTCTGGCAGTCCGGCGACGCGTCCGGCGCCCCGTCGCGGCAGGCGGTCAGGCCGGCCGCGGTCAACGCAACCAGCAGTGGCAACGAAACGCGGACCGCACCTAGGCGACGTAATGGGATCATGGCTTCCTCCCTGGATCGAAGTCGCGGCGGGCGCTGTCGGGTGGCCCGCACGCCTACTCGGCGCGGGCCGTCGGGTTCCGGCACGGAGCGCCCTCCTCCCGGCCCGCGACCTGACGATGAGGCAGATGCGCCTGCCAAGCTATTTTGACACTACCGCCAGAGCGAAGGCAGCCTGCACGGGTGGGTGGCGGCGGCGGGACACCCCGACTAGAGGTGGGTCGGGCATTTTCTGTAGGCCATGCAGCGTGGAGGCTCCCATGTGATATTGATTTATGGTTGATTTTATGGTCTGGCGGTGTCGGGTGGTGGCCGCATCCTGTCGACGGTGGCGCACCTGTGGCTCGAGGGAGTGGCTTGGTCTGACGAAGACGTCAGATACGCTGGCGACGCGTCCGGCTGTGGTCACGTCCACGGGGGTGGTGCACAGAGAGTGACACCGCGTGATCCTGGTTGAAGGTTATGCGGTGAGCGCCCCGGGTGCCACGCTGATCTCGGGTGTGTCGGAGTTCTTGTTCGTGGCGTCGATTTTTGCGAGGATTTCAAGGCCGAAATAGCGGTGGGTTTCGATCCACTCGTCGTGTTGTTCGGCGAGGACGGCGCCGACGAGCCGTATGATGGCGTCACGGTCGGGGAAGATCCCGACGACGTCGGTGCGGCGGCGAATTTTCTTGTTCAGTCGTTCCTGCGGGTTGGACGACCAGATCTGCTTCCAGATTCCCCGCGGGTAGGTCGTGAACGCGAGCAGGTCCGCTTTCGCGTTCGAGAGATGGTCGGCGGCCTTCGGGAGTTTCTCGGTGAGGGCTTCGACGACCCGGTCGAACTGTACGTGGACCTCGGTGGCGTCAGCCTGCTCGAAGACGGTGCGGACCAGCGTGGCGACCCAGGGCTGTGACGACTTCGGTGTCATGATCAGCAAGTCGCGGAGGTAGTGGATCTGTGCGGGAACAACCTGGTGGTTCGACCTGTCTGGTTCGATGTCGTGCTATGGCGATCATGGGGGATGTTCTGGACCAGTTGTCTCGTCGTTTCGCGGTGGTGCTGCCGCACCTGGACGAGCGGCAGCGGCGGCTGCTGCTGGCAGCCGAGGCCCGGCTGCTGGGACATGGCGGTGTCCGCGCGGTGGCCCGAGTCGCCGGCGTCAGCGAGACCACCTGTACTCCGCACGTTCGTGCGGTGTGCTGACAGTGTGACTTCTTGATCGGATGGCGTGGCGATCTCCCTGGTGCGTAGTGCGTCCGGTCTGGCACGGCACGCAGCGTGCTGGCGGCCGCCGAACTGGGCTACGGGTCCCCGAGCCTGGAGAAGTTCCTCGGCTCGCTGCCCGTGGTGCGTGACCTGCTGGTCCGCCTCG
>NZ_JBFLUG010000125.1:0-21572 GCF_041008525.1 Parafrankia sp. FMc2
GGCCGGGGGCGGTGCGGCGGGGGCAGCGGAACGCGGTCTGCGATCCTCGGCACCGCCCGAGGTCACCGCCCCCGGCCGGGCGCGGGACGGGGGGGCGTCCCGGAACAGATCGCCCCTGCCCTCGGCCGTGTCGCCTGCCCGGGTACCCCGGGCGCCGGACCCGCCAGCATCCCCGGATCGGTCGCTCGCGTCCCGAGACCTGACACCGGCGTCGCCAGGCCGGGCACCGCCCGTGCCGGCCGCCGCCGTCGCCGCCGTCGCCGTCGTCGCCGTCGTGCCACGATCAACGCCTCCGCCCGAGGCGGTTCCGGCGGGGGTCGCACCGCGCCCGGCCTCCGCGCCGCCAGGCACCCGCGCTGCGGACCGGACCGGCTCGACGAACGGCGCCCGGTGGGGGCTCTGCCCGCGCGCGGGCGACCGTTCCGCAGCGTCAGTCTTCCCGGACCGGGTGTCCGCGCCCGGCACTGCCGGCGAAGGGGCGGCCACCGAAGGTGCGGCCGGGGCCGACCGGGCCGCCGCGGCTGCGGAGCTGGCCGACGCAGGTCGGGCCGACGCAGGTCGGGCCGGGGTGGATGCGGCCGGGGTGGCGGTCGACGGGCCCGCGTCCCGATCCCGCTGGTCTGCCTGCGGACCGGGCCCCGGAAGATCGTCGTCGGGACGCTCCCGCTTCGTCGCTGGCCTGTCGGGCACGAACGGGGTGCCCGCTGCGGTCCGTGCGGGGGCCGCGCCGGTGCGGCGGGCGGCGCCGCCGGTTCGGGCACCGCCGGTTCGGGCACCGCCGGTTCCGCCGCCGGGCTCGGAGTCCGAACCGGCCTCGGTGGGGCGGCGGGAGTCCCCTGCCGGCCGGTCCGGCCGCCCACCCGGCGGACGGCGCGCCGGGCCATGCAGGGGCGACAGATCCGGGACCGGACGGTCGGCGCCGCCGCTGGACGGAGCGGTGCCTTCGGCCGCTTCCGCCGCGCGGGGACGAGGTGCCGGCCGGGCCGGCGCCGGGACGCGTGGCGCCGCGGTGCCGGCCCGGCCTCGATCACCGGGTCGTGCGTCCGTGCCGGACGGGGCATCCGCGGTCTGGTCGTCGCCGGTGGTGTCCACATGCCCTCCCCGAAGTGCCCGATCACCACACTGAGGACCGTGGGCTGCCTGTGGGCCCGCCGCACGGTCCGCGCATCAGGCGGACAACACGGTAAAGGTGTCGGACGGGCACAGGAAGGTCAGCGGGTACCAAATCCCCCCGGCGTGGCGCGCCACGGTAGCTCATAGTGAGGGATGCGGTGCGTTCGCGCACCTGGTGGCGGCCGACCTGCCCTTTTCGCCGAGGAAGATGACAGCTGGACACTTTTTCGGTAGCCCGGTCGGGCTATCGCTCACGCCTCAGCGGAGCACGCCGGCCCGTTACGGCCGCGGGAACGAGGCCGAAGCGATCATCGGGCCTGGGCGGGAGACGCTCACGGACGGCGCCTTGGCCGGTATCGCCGTCACCACCGTCGGGACGATCGTCGCCGGCCCGTTCGGGCGGGACGCCGCCCTGCCATCCGCGAGCGCCGAGCCGCTGACGGCGAGCAGCATGAAGGCGGCGGAGCCGACGAGTGTCCGCCGCATCCGGCCGCGGCCGTTCGAGCGCGCCGCTCGCACCGGCCGGCGGGTGGGCGCGGGCCCGCCGCGCGGTGATCCGCTCTGGGCCGGATATGGATAGGCACCGGCCCGGGAGGAACCCGGGCCCGGCGGACGGCCCGCGGCCGGACCCGGCCGGACCGCCAGCTCCCGCCGTCGGGCAGGAAGAGCGGGACCGGGTGGACGCGTTCGCGCCGCCGCGACCGTGCCACCGCCCCGGTTCGCCCGGGGCGCAGGACGGGACGTCTCTGGGCGGGAAAGCCCAGGGCCGGGCAGCTCCGGGCGGGAGCCGGCCCGCTGGGCCCGCTCAGCGCGCCCAGCCACGAAACCGCTCGCCATCGCCGGGATCCTGAGCGGAGCCGGCGGCGGAGGTATGGGTGGGGCTGCCCGGTACTCCCGGGCACCCAGGTTGAGAAGGTTGGCTGCCAGCCCGCTCGGCAGCGACGGTTCAGCGAGCCGCGCGAGCCGGGACTTGATCAGCCGCTGCTCGGCTACCTCCGCCTGGCAGGCGGGACACCGCGCCACATGAGCGAGTGCCCGGTCGCGATCGTCGTGGCCGAGCTGGCCGTCCACCAGAGGGGTGAGACGCTCGCCCAGGTGGCCGCTCACGCCCGCCGCTCCCGAGGAGCACCGCCCTCGGCTCCGGCAGCACTGCTCACCGGACCGCGCCGGCGTTCACTTCTGCGCGCTCGCCGACCCGGGCGTTCCCCGTCGCCAAAGCCGTCGTCGCTGAACGCCTCGCCGCGGTGCGGGGCGTCGGCCGGCTCGCGCTCCCAGGAACCGGCGGCCTCGGCCGGAACTCCGGCGGAGGCGGGAAGGGGCGGCGCCCCGACGTCGGCCTGGCCGCTCTGCGCCAGCGCGCCCTCGGCGGTCATCGCCGCGCCGCGCGGTGCACGGTCGGCCAGGGCCGCCCGCAGCATCGCCCGGCCGCGGGAGATCCGGCTGCGCACGGTGCCAAGCTTCACCCCGAGAGTCTGGGCGATCTCCTCGTAGGAGAGCTGTTCGATGTCGCACAGCACCACCGCCGCCCGGAAGTCCGGCGGGAGCGCGGCGAGGGCCGCCTCGACGTCGGCATCCAGATGGCTCTCGGCGTACACCGCCTCCGGACTCGCCTCGCGACCGGCGAGGCGCTCGGTGTCCTCCGGCAGCGCATCGAACCTGATCTTCTGCTGGCGACGCATCCGGTCCAGGAAGAGATTCGTGGTGATGCGGTGCAGCCAGCCCTCGAACGTGCCGGGGGTGTAGTCGGCCAACGAACGGAACACGCGTACGAAGACGTCCTGAGTGAGATCCTCGGCGTCGTGGGCGTTACCGGTCAGGCGGTAGGCAAGCCGGTACACCCGGTTGCCGTGCTCCCTGACCACGTCCTCCCAGGACGGGGGCACCCAACTCGTGACTTCTGGGGCGGTGGCCGAGTCCCGGACGGCCGATCCCGCCCCGAGTTCCTCCGCCGCCACGGCCGCCTCTCGATCGGTTCGCGACGAACGTACCCGACGCGCCGGCCAGGGAGCGGCGAATCCCGCTGCGGACACCGAATTTTCTCCCCTCGACCCAGTCGACACGGGCGCACTGACAAGACGAACGTTCCTGTCTTGTCTCCCGTTCCCGTAGGCTGCGGGTGTCATGCCGGACATCGACATCGCGGCACGGGAATCTGCCGTCGCCTACGCAGAGGGCTTCCTCTTGGAGGACCCCGTCCTTCGTGCTGCCCGCGCCCGCGCCGAGGAGGTCGGGATCCTCCCGGTCAGCCCCGGCGCCGGAGCAGTGCTCCGTTTCCTCGCCGCCTCCGTGGGGGCCCGCGCGGTCGTCGAGATCGGCACCGGTACCGGCGTGTCCGGAACCTGGCTGCTGCGCGGGATGCGCCCCGACGGCACGCTGACCACCATCGACGTGGAGGCCGAGCACCTGCGGCTGGCCCGGCGGATCTACGCCGATGCCGGCATGGCGCCCGGCCGCAGCCGACTGATCACCGGGCGGGCCCTCGAGGTCCTGCCGCGGCTGACCGACGGCGCCTACGACCTGGTGTTCTGTGACGCCGATCGGCGGGAGAGCACCGAGTACCTCACCCAGGCACTGCGGTTGCTGCGTCCCGGTGGCGTGGTCGCGTTCGCCGGAGTCCTCGCCGCCGGTCTGACGATGGACCCGACCGCCCGCGGCCAGGAGGTCGTGGCCGTGCGCGAGGTCGCCACCGCCGTCCGGGATGACGCGCGCCTCACCCAGATGCTCCTCACCGCCGGTGACGGGCTTCTGGTGGCCGTCGTCGCCAAGTCCTCCCCCGTCGGCTGATTCGGCCGGCGCGCCCGCGTACCTCGCGCGCTCGATCCGGGCTACCGTTTAGTCTCGTTTTGGCCCGTTCGTGCCGGGGGGCACCTTCGTGTTGACGGAACCGGGGATCACCGCTGTCACCGTCCTGGCGCCACGGCGCCTCGTGGCAGCGACCGGGAGCCGTCGGCGTGGCGGTGGGCACAGGTCGGGCGGCACAGCGTCGAGCCGGGAGATGTCAGGTGCGCGGTCAGGTGGAGCGTCGTCGCTCTGACGACGGCCGCGACCGCTATGACGACCCTGGCGACGCCCGCGAACCCCACTCCTGGGCCGGCTACCGTGGTCGGGCCGACGAGACCAGCTACCGCGAACGGTCCGGCTACCACCGGAACGAGGCGGGTCCGGTCCCCGGCCGGGATGGCCACGACGCCACCGGCGGCTACCGCAGGAACGGGTGGGACGGCCGCAGCGACGGGTGGGACGGCGGCCCCGACGACTCGCCCGACCGGGGGGCCAGCGGCCACGAGCGCCAAGGCGGCTATGCCGGTCGCCGCGGCGATGACCGTGACCGTCACCCCGGCCGGTTCGGTGGCACCGGCTCGCACGCGCCTCCCGAGGGGCGGGGTCACACCGGCGGCCGTCCCACCGGACCCGGCCCCGGCCGTCCGCCGGCCACGGGGCCCGGCCGCCCGGGAGGTCCAGGGCACCCGGGAGGCTCCGGCCGTCCAGGCGGCGCGAGCGGCACGCAGCCATCCGCGGCGGACTACGCCGACCAGCCCACACCGCCACCGAACAGCATCCGCCGGCCGCCCTTCGGTGGCCCGGGTGGCTTTGCCGTGCCATCGGCCGCCTCCGCCCCACCGCCGCCTCCGGAACGGGGTGAGAACTGGCTGGGCTGGGTGGCCTTCCTGGTCGGCATCGCGGTGCTGGCCGGAGCGGCCGGCTATGCGCTGAACCGGGTCACCGCCGGCTCCGCCGGGGCCCCGGCGGCACGCCCGACGCCGACCAGCAGCGCCACCATCGGAGGTCCCGGCACGGGTCCGACCGATCCGGCCGGGGGTGTGCCCGGCCAGGCCACCGGCCCGACCGCGGAGCAGGTGGCGATCATGCTTGCCGGCAACGGCCTGCCGCTGCGTACGACCGTGGTCTACACCGCACAGAACGACCCGGACAGCCTGCTCGGACGTCCAGGCGGCTACAGCAGCCGGATCGCGTTCAGCGACGCCCGGATCAGTGCCAGCGAGATCGCCGGGGCACCGCCGGACGCCGTCGAACGCGGTGGGGCGATCGAGGTCTTCGGGGATCCGGCCGCGGCGCAGGCCCGCGGCTCGCGGCTGAGCGCCCCGGGCGCCGGCGGCGATCTGCCGGCCGAGTACACCTTTGTGCAGGGGCGGGTCGTCCTGCGGCTCTCGATGATCCTTCCGGAGGCGATGGCCTCCGCGTACCGTGCCGCCCTCGCCCAGGTCGGCGGCGGGTCGTAGCGCACGTCCCGTGGAGTCGTGGCAGGCCGCCGGTGGAGTCGTGGCGGCCGCCCGCGGCGGAAGTCCGCCGCCCCACTCCCCGGCGAGAGCGGCGGGGCCGGCAGACCGGCCGGGCCGCGACGTTTGCGGCGGCGGCTCGGAGGGGCAGGCGTACAGCATGAACATCCGCGAGTTCTACGACGCTGATCCCCGCCGGCGGACGTCCGAGGAGATCTCTCTCGGCGACGGGTGGACCACCGAAGGCGACGAGCACTCCACCTACCGCCTGAGCTGGGTGGTCGACACCCGGGAGGTCTACGCGGTGCGGGAGCCCCACCCAGGTGGCATCCTCGCGCGTTATCTCGACCAGCTGCGGGTCGACCAGGCGGACGTCGACGAGCTCCTGGTCGAGATCCTGGCGCGGGCAGACCGCTACGGCATCGAGGCGGCCCTCGCCGGCTGGCCCGCGGTGATGCCGGAGAAGAACAGTCTGCGCTGGGCATGGCAGCAGCTCACCGCGCTGGACCCGGCGAGCACGGCGGACCCCACCGGCCCCGCCAGTCCCGCACGGTCCTGATCCGGCCGGCCCCGGGCCCGCGGGTCTGCACCCGCGGGGCCCCCGGTGGCTCAGGCCTCGGCCGCGCCGGCTCCGGCCAGGTAGGCGAGCAGGGTGCGGACACCCCACCCGGTGCCGCCACGGCTGATCTCGCCGTCGTCGGAGTCCGCGCGGGCGGTGCCGGCGATGTCGAGGTGCGCCCACGGCCGGCCGGCCGTGAACTCCCGCAGGAACAGCGCCGCGGTGATGGAGCCGCCGTTCACGTCCAGCGCCCGGCCGATGTTCGCGAGGTCGGCGACCGGGGAGTCGATCGCCGGGCGGTACTCCTCCGTGAGCGGCAGGCGCCAGACCCGCTCCCCCGCGGTGGCGGAGGCGGCCGCGAGCTCGGCGGCGAGCGTGTCGTCCGAAGCGAAAAGGCCTGCCGTGCGCCGGCCCAGCGCGACCGTGATCGCGCCGGTCAACGTCGCGAGGTCGACCATCTGGTCGGGCTCGAGGGTCGCGGCCGCGTAGGCGAGCCCGTCGGCGAGCACCAGGCGGCCCTCGGCGTCGGTGTTGAGTACCTCCACCGTGGTCCCGCCCCAGCAGGTGATCACGTCACCGGGCCGGACAGCGGACGCGCCGATCATGTTCTCCGCCAGGCAGAGCAGCGCCGTCACCCGGCCGGGAACCGCCAGGTCCCCCAGCGCTGTCATCGCCCCCAGGACGGCGGCCGCACCCGACATGTCGGTCTTCATGCTGGCCATCGAGACCGACGGCTTGAGGGACAGGCCGCCGGAGTCGAACGTGATCCCCTTGCCGACCAGCACCCGGTGGCCGGGAACGGCCCCCGCGGGCGCGGGCGGGCCGTCGTAGGTGAGGCGGACAAGGCATGGCGGACGCGGCGACCCGCCGCCGACCGCGACCAGCCCGCCGAAACCCTCACGGATCAGGTCCTCGTGGGTGAGGACGGTGACCTCCAGGCCAGCCTCGGTGCCAACCCGGCGTGCCAGCTCGGCGAACCAGTGTGGCGTCTTGATCAGACTCGGCATGTTGATGAGGTCACGGGCGAGGCACACCGCGTCCGCGATCGCCCTCGCTCGGCGCACGGCCTCCGCCACGGCCGGTTCCTCGGCCTGCTCGACGCTCAGAACGATGACCCGGTCGGCACGCGAATCCGCCGCGGCGGCGGACCCTGCGGTCCCTGCCGCATCCGGCCCCTCGGCCGCCAGCCCGCCGCCCGCCAGCTCGCCTGCCGCCGCCTCGGTCGGACTGGTCGACCCGCCCGCTGCCCCGGGCACCTCGGCACCGGGCGGAGTCGTCGCGGCGGCCCGGTCCCCGTCGGACGGAGCGCCGGAGACCGCATCCGCCAGCCGGTAGGAACCGAGAGAGAAGCCCTCCGCGAAGGCGTGGGCCCGGTCGGCGTCCAGATCCGCGACGACGAGGGGCCGGCCCTTGGCGCCCGCGCGCCGCGCGAGTGCGGCACCGGCCGCGCGCCAGTCAGCCACCTCGCCGGAACCGACACCGAGCAGCATCAGCCGCCACGGCCGCTCGGTCCGGGACAGGGGAACCACCAGCACCCCGCCGGTATCCGCGCGGAAGCCCTCGTTCTCGATCAGCTGCTCCACATCGACCCCGACACCGGCGCAGGCCCGCTGACCGCGGTCCGACACGACCACGCTGCCGTCGACGGGCGCGGCCACGACGGCGAGGACGGCGCAGTCAGCGACCGCGCCGTCGGTGTCAGCGGTGGGCCCACCGGCGCCACCGGCCGGTCCCGCCGGCCCGCCCGCGGGCGGGCGGAGGAACGGAAGGTCAGCGGAGGTGAGGATGACGAGCGGGGCTCGGTACCTCGACTCCAGCAGATCGGGGCCAGCGACGGCTGCGACGGGGCTCACACCGGGCACCGCGTGCCGCGGATGCCTCGGCGGTGGTTGATGACCACCGAATCTAACCGACCGCGACCTTGAGGGCGTCCCCCAGCGCGCTCGCCTCGTCGGCCGTGAGTTCGACGACGAGCCGGCCGCCCCCTTCGAGCGGGACACGCATGACGATGCCGCGCCCCTCCTTGGTGACCTCGAGCGGACCGTCACCCGTCCGCGGCTTCATGGCCGCCATCGGTGCACCTCTTCCTGCCGTCGGACCTGCGTCTGACGACGATTATCCCGGAGACCCGCCCGCAAACGGAAACACGTCCCAGCGGGGAATCACAACGGTCACGGCAGGGTAGTGATCTCGATGGTCTTCCGGGCACTTCCGGGCTCGGCGCTAGTGGATCTGATGCGTTTCACTACCGTTACCCATCGGCCTCCTTGTCCCGTGACGCGGTGCCGGGCTCGCCGGGCTGGTCCTGGACGGGACGGGGCCCGCACGGCTCGTCCCGGTCAGGCCCGTCGTGGCGGGCATCGCCCCGGGCCACGCCCAGGTCGGCGGAGGTGCCCGGGTCGGAGACCGGGTCACGGCCCCCAGCCGGGCCAGGCTCGGCCGGATCGGGCTCGCCAGCCGGGCCGCGCTCGCCAGCCGGGCCGGGCTCGCCGGCGGGGCGGCAAATCGCACCACGGTCGGCGGACGTGCCGCTGTCCGTCGGGGCGCTGTCGGTGGAGAGCTGGTCCGGAGTGTCATCCCCCGAGTCGGTGGCGGGGTTCTGCACGCCACCGAGGCGTGCGAGCTCCGCGAGGCGCAGGAGCTCGTCGTCCCGGCGCGCGAGCTCCTCGTCCCGCCAGGCCAGTTCGTAGGCGAGGCGGGACAGCACCGCGTCGACCTCGGCCATCCGGTAGCCGCGCACCGCCATCCCGAAGCGGACGGCCTCGATGTCACCGGAGACGACCGTCTGGCCGCCGAGACCGACGTGGGGCCCGTCCGGCACCGCGGGCGCCAACCGGTCGAACCGCCCGACGGCCAGCGCGGCCACGACGAACACGACCGTCGCGATGAGGACGATCTCCACTGCGAGCACCACGTGGTCGATCGTGCCATGGACGGCGTCGCCCGGCCGACCCGACCACCCGGGCGACCCGGGCGCGTCACCCGGGCCGCCCGGGTCGCCCGGCGCGGCGCCGAGGGGCGAGATCAACCACCGCGGGCCGGCCCGGGACAGCTGACGCGACAGCTGACGCGACAGCTGACGTGCCAGCGGGATGCCTCGCCTGGCCGGCAGGATGTCTGGCAGGCTGGGCCGGGTGCCCGTTGATCCTCACCCGACCGCCGACCCCCGCCAGGCCGGACATCCACATCCCATGGGGAACCCTCACCCGACGAGCGGCGAGGCACCGGCCGCCCGGCCACTGCGGCTCGGCGCGCGCGTGTTCGGCCCGTCCGAGCTCGTCGTGATGGCGATCGTGAACCGCACGCCGGACTCGTTCTTCGACCGCGGTGCCACCTATGGCGAGGCCGCGGCTCTCGCCGCCGTCGACGCGGCGGTCGGCGGCGGCGCCGCGATCATTGACATCGGCGGGATCAAGGCGGCCCCGGGCGAGGAGATCGACGCGGCGGAGGAGCTGCGCCGGATCGGCGGATTCGTCTCCGCCGTGCGGGGCCGCCACCCGGAGGTGGTGATCAGCGTCGACACCTGGCGCGCCGAGGTCGGGCGGGTGGTCGCGGGCGAGGGCGCCGACCTGCTCAACGACGCCTGGGGCGGCGTGGATCCGGAACTGGCGGAGGTGGCCGCCGAGTTCGGCACCGGTCTGGTCTGCACCCATGCCGGCCACCTGCCACCGCGGACCCGCCCGCACCGGATCGCCTACGACGACGTCGTCGCCGACATCGCCGCCACAACGGTCGGGCTGGCCGAGCGCGCGGTCTCCCTCGGGGTGCGGCCGGACGGAGTGCTGATCGACCCGGGGCACGACTTCGGCAAGAACAGCCGGCACTCGCTGGAGGCGACCAGGCGGCTGCCGGAGCTGGTGGCGACCGGCTGGCCGGTGCTGATGGCGATGTCCAACAAGGACTTCGTCGGCGAGGTGCTGGACGCCCCGGTGGACGAGCGGCTGGAGGGCACCCTGGCCGCGACCGCCGTGGCGGCCTGGCTCGGCGCCCGTGTCTTCCGCGCGCACCAGGTGACCGAGACCTGGCGCGCGCTGCGGATGGTCGCCGCGCTGCGCGGGGATGTCGGTCTGCGGATCGCGCGCCGCGGCGTCGTCTGACACCGGCGTCTGACACCGCCGTTCGCCGCCCCCGGTGCTACTCCCCTTCGGCGAGCTCCGCCGAGGTCGGCGCCGGCGGGTGACCGGGCCCGTGCCCGGTGGCACGGCTCTCCAGGATGTCGAGGGCCTCGGTGACGCTGGTGGCCCAGACCACGGTGTCCCGGGCGGGCGGACGGACGAAGCCGCGGTCGACCAGGTCCTCGACGAGCATGCGCAGGTGCGCGAACACGCCGTCGTGGTCGAGCACCACGACCGGCTTGGCGTGCATGCCGAGCAGCGCGCCGACCCAGATCTCCAGCAGTTCCTCCAGGGTGCCCAGCCCGCCGGGGAGGGCCAGGAAACCGTCGGCGCGGTCGTCCATCACCGCCTTGCGCTCACGCATCGTGGCCGTGACGATCAGCTCGTCGGAGTCGGTGTCGCCGACCTCCATCGCGATCAGTGCCGCCGGGATGACCCCGATCGTGTGCGCGCCGCCGGCCCGCGCCGCGCGGGCGACAGCGCCCATGCACGACACCGACCCGCCGCCCGACACCAGGCTGTGGCCCCGCCGGGCCAGCTCCGCACCGACCTCGGCGGCGAGCAGGACGAACGAGTGATCGATCAGGTCGGACGACGAGCAGTACACGCAGATGTTCACGACGGGTCCGTCGGCACCGGCCGGCCGGCTCCGGCTCCGCCACCAGCACCGTCGGCGCCGCCGCTGGCTGCCTGCTCGCCGGTCTCCTGCCCGGCGGGCGGTTCGAGCCGCCCGGTGCCGCGCAGGATGACCTGCACCGCCTCGTCGACGTCGTCGGTCAGGGTCACCAGGTCGAGATCGCCGGGCCTGATCCGGGCCGCGTCGAGGACGGTGGTGCGCAGCCAGTCCAGCAGGCCGGCCCAGTAGCTGGTCCCCATCAGCACCACCGGGAAGCGGGTGACCTTGCCGGTCTGCAGCAGGGTCAGCGCCTCGAAGAGCTCGTCGAGGGTGCCGAAACCGCCCGGCATGATCACGAATGCCTCGGCGTACTTCACGAACATCGTCTTGCGGACGAAGAAGTACCGGAAGCTCACGCCGAGATCGACCCAGTCGTTGAGCGCCTGCTCGAACGGCAGCTCGATGCCCAGGCCGACCGACAGGCCGCCGGCGTCCCGCGCGCCCCGGTTGACCGCCTCCATCGCGCCCGGGCCGCCGCCGGTGATCACCGCGTAGCCGGCCTGGGCCAGCGCGGCGCCGAGCCGGCGGCCAAGCTCGTAGTCTGGCTCGTCCCGGCCGACCCGCGCCGACCCGAACACGGTGACCGCCGGTGGCAGGTCCGCGAGCAGGCCGAAACCCTCGACGAACTCGCTCTGGATGCGCAGCACCCGCCACGGGTCGCTGTGGACGAACGACGCCGGGCTGCGGGTGCCGAGCAGGCGCTGGTCGGTGGTCGACGCCTGCACCTGGCCGCGACGGGCCGTCACCGGACCGCGGCGTTGCTCCGGCGGCGGCCCCGTCGAATCAGGGGAGGCAGAGCGGGTCACGCCCCGCACGATACGCAGATATGCCGTGCGCCCCGGGGCTCCCGGGCCCGGAGCCCGGGGTCGAGCCGTGCCACGCCCGGACGGTCACACCGACGTGCCGGTGACCAGATAGGAGCCGAGAACGCGCTCCGCCTCCTCGATCAGGGCCACGTCGACGTACTCGTCCCGGGTGTGGGCGAGGTTCGGGTCGCCGGGGCCGTAGTTGAGCGCCGGGATGCCCAGCGCCGCGAACCGGGCGACGTCCGTCCAGCCGTACTTGGCGACCGGGGTGCGCCCCGTGGCCGCGACGAACGCGGCCGCGGCCGGGGCGGACAGCCCGGGCGGCGCCCCGGCGGCACTGTCGTCGAGGGCCAGTTCGTACCCGTCGAGCACCTCGGCCACATGCGCGAAGGCGCCGGGGACGTCCCGGTCGGGGGCGAACCGGAAGTTGACGGTGACCTGGCACTCGTCCGGGATCACGTTGCCCGCGACCCCGCCCTCGATCCGGACCGCGGACAGCCCCTCTCGGTAGGTGCAGCCGTCCAGGGTCACCGAGCGCGGGCGGTAGGCGGCGAGCCGGGTGAGCAGCTCCCCCATCCCGTGGATCGCGTTGTCACCGAGCCAGGAGCGGGCCGAGTGCGCCCGCCGGCCGCGGGTCGTGACGACGGCACGCAGCGTCCCCTGGCAGCCTGCCTCGATCTCGCCGGCGGTCGGCTCCATGAGCACGGCGAGGTCGGCGTCGAGCCAGTCGCGGTGGCCGGCGGCGAGCCGGCGCAGCCCGTTCCGCTCGGCCGCGACCTCCTCGTTGTCGTAGAAGATCCAGGTCACGTCGTGCCGGGGCGTGACACCGGTAGGGGTACCGGTACCCCTACCGAGCAGTGCCGCCAGCCGCAGCATCACGGCCACACCGGCCTTCATGTCCGACGTCCCGCAGCCGTACAGGCGGGGACCGTCGAAACGCGCCGGCAGGTTGTCGGCGATGGGCACCGTGTCCAGGTGGCCGGCGAGCAGGACCCGGGACGGCAGACCGCGGGTGGTGCGGGCCAGCACCGCATCGCCGTCCCGGCGGACCTCCAGACCGCCCAGCGCTCCCAGTGCCGCCTCGACAGCCGCCGCCAGCACCGCCTCGTCACCACTGACCGACGGGACGTCGACGAGGGCGCGGGTCAGGTCGGTCACCGGGAGGGCCAGGTCGAGCTCCATGCCGCCGACCCTAACGGCCGGCGACACCCGACCGGGTCAGGAGGCGACGCCGTGCTCCCGCAGGATGTCGTTGAGGGCGAGCTTGTCGTGGATCTCGCCCTCCGCCAGGGTGCGCAGGACGAGGATGCAGGGCATGGCGAACTCGCCGGCCGGGAACGAGCGGACCCGGCTGGAACCGACCGCCACCGCGCGCTCGGGGATCTCGCCGCGCGGGTACTCCTCGCCGGTGACGGCGTCGAAGACGTGCGTCGAGGCGGTCAGGATGGCGCCCGCGCCGAGCTTCGCCCCGCGCCGCACCCGGGCGCCCTCGACCACCATGCAGCGGCTGCCGACGAAGGCGTCGTCCTCGACGACCACCGGCACCGCGCTCGGCGGCTCCAGCACGCCACCGAGGCCGACGCCGCCGGACAGGTGCACGTTGCGCCCGACCTGGGCGCAGGAACCGACGGTCGCCCAGGTGTCGACCAGGGTGCCCGCACCGACGTAGCCGCCGATGTTGGTGTAGCTGGGCATCAGCACCGCGCCCGGCTCGATGTGCGCACCCCAGCGGACGATCGCGCCGGGGACGACCCGGACGCCGTCGAACCGGGTCTTGAGCGGCACGCGGTCGTGGAACCGGAAGTCTCCGGCGGCGGACTCGACCATCGGCAGGACCTTGAACGACAGCAGGATCGCGCGCTTCGCGCGTTCGTCGACGACGACCGACCCGTCCGCACCGACCACCGCCACCCGGGCCTCGCCGGCATCGATCGCGTCGACCGCGCCAACGATGATCTTGCGGGACTGGGTGTCCTCCGGGGTCAGCTCGGCCCGGCGTTCCCACAGGTCGTCGATGGCCCGGTCCAGCGGGGAGCCGACCCCGTCGCCGGACGCCCCGGCCACGCCGGCCGGGCTGCTGGACGTTCCTTCACTCACGCTGCTCACGCCTGTAGACCCTACGGTCCGGACCGTGGGCGGCGCGCGCGACCACGGACTTCGACCGACTTCGACCGAACGCCGAAGAGTGTCCGCGGCTCAGGCGACTCAGGCGACTCGGGCGGCGGGCGCGGGCGCGATGGCGGACCGGTGGTCTCGGCCGGCGGTCAGCGGATGTCCGGCTCCGCCCGCCAGCCCCGGGCACCGTCGTGGTCTGCCGGGCCACCGGAACCGTCGGCGTTGCCGGGGCCCGGGGTGCCGGCGGGCACATCCGTCTCGGGAGCCGCGGCGGACCGGTACTGCGGGGCATGGCTCGGGCCCGTGTCGTAGGGCGGCAGCGGCTGCTGCCCGGTGGCGTATGGAGGCAACGGCTGCTGGCCGGTACTGAACGGCGGCAGCGGGTTCTGGCCGGTGCTGTACGGCGGCAGCGGCTGCTGGCCCGTCTCGTACGGCCGCGGGGCGGGCTGGTCCGGCCGGTAGCGGTGGTCGTGGTCGAACGCCCCTGCCGGGCCGGCGGAGCCCGCTACACGGTGGCCGCCGGTGTGTGCGGCATCGCCGGTCCCGTAACGGTCCGGCTGATAGTTCTCCGCCTGCTGGTAGTTCTCCGGCGGGTAGCTCTCCGCCTGCTGGTAGCTCTCCGCCTGCTGGTAGCTCTCCGGCGGGTAGTTCTCCGGTGGGTAGGCGTCCTGATAGCTGTTCTGGTAGGCGTCCTGCCGGGCGTGAGCCGGCTGGGGCTGCTGCGGGTAGCCGCCCGCGGCCGGGCCCTGGGCCCAGCCGTCACCGGCGCCGGCGCCGTACTGGCCGGGACGCCCGCTCTGGGCGTTCTGGCCACCCGCCATCGGGAGCATCGTCATCCGCTCGGGAACGGTGGCGATCTGGGCGTCGGGCGCGGTGAGCGCGACACGCACATGGCGCCGGCCCGACTCCCCGTAGAAACTGCCGGGCGCGACCAGGACACCCACGCTGGACAGTGCGTCGACCGTGACCCAGCAGTCCTCACCGCGGGTCGCCCACAGGTACAGGCCGGCCTCGCTGTGGTCGATGGTGAAGCCGGCGACGGCCAGCGCCGCGGCGAGGACCGCCCGGCGGTTCGCATAGCGGGCGCGCTGGTCGGCGACGTGCATGTCATCGGCGAGCGCGGCGGTGGTGGCGGCCTGCACCGGCGTCGGCATCATCAGGCCGGAGTGCTTGCGGATCTGGAGGAGGCCGTCCACGAGCTCCGGATCACCGGTGACGAAACCGGCGCGGTAGCCCGCGAGGTTCGACCGCTTGGACAGCGAGTGCACGGCGAGCAGGCCCTCGTGGGAGCCGCCGCACACGTCCGGGTGCAGCACCGAGACGGCACGGGCCTCCCAGCCCAGCTCGATATAGCACTCGTCGCTGGCGACGATCACGCCGCGCTCACGGGCCCAGTTGACGACAGCGCGCATCTCCTCGACGGAGAGCACCCGGCCAGTGGGGTTCCCCGGCGAGTTCAGCCAGACCATCGTCACGCCCTCGGCGGGCCCGACGACGGGCTCGCAGCGGGCGAGCAGTGCGCCGACCTCGTAGGTCGGGTAGGCCGGGGTGGGCACCCAGACCCGGTCGCCGGGTTCCAGCCCGAGCTGGGCGGGAAGCTGGGCGACCAGCTCCTTGGTACCCAGCACCGGCAGCACGGCGGACGGCTCGACGACCACCCCGAGACGGCGGGCCAGCCAGCCGGCCGCCGCCTCACGCAGATCCGGCGTCCCCGCGGTCAGCGGGTAGCCGGGAGCGTCCGCGGACCCGGCGAGCGCGTGCCGCACGACCTGCGGCGTCGCGTCGACGGGAGTCCCCACGGACAGGTCGACCAGACCGTACGGGTGGGCCCGCGCCTTCTCCTTGAACGAGACCAGATGGTCCCACGGAAAATCGGGCAGCCGCACCCGAGACCGCCCCGGCGATCGGATCGTCCGGGGCGGTCCAGCCGACTCCCCCGGACCGGTCAGGACTCACCCTGGGGGGCCAGCGCCGAGACGGCGGGCGGGTCAAACTCGAGCGCGCCGACCTTCGACGCGCCACCCGGCGAGCCGAGCTCCTCGAAGAACGTGGCGTTCGTGTCGGTGTAGGTCTTCCACTGCTCGGGGACGTCGTCCTCGTAGTAAATGGCCTCCACCGGGCAGACGGGCTCACACGCACCACAGTCGACGCACTCGTCAGGCTGGATGTAGAGCATCCGTCCGCCTTCGTAGATGCAGTCGACCGGGCACTCCTCGATGCATGCCCTGTCCTTTACATCAACACAGGGCTCCGCGATGACGTAGGTCACCGGACGTTCCTCCTCGAGCTCACGGACGACTGAGTTCCTTAGTATCGACCTGGACAGTTCGGTGTCGACAACAAGGGCGTGCACTGGTCGTGTATGTCGTCCACATCACTCCAGCAGACATCGGCTCACGGGTCGTGATCCGGCGTCGTATTCCCGGGCCGCTCCCCCTGAGTGATGTTCTGGGCACGCTTGAGTCCTGGTCCGAAGGCGAGCTTCGCCTCCGTCGCTCCGACGGTACGACAGTGAGCGTGCCCGAGGAATCCCTAGTGGCGGCGCGTGTCGTCCCCCCGACACCCCGCCGGGCCACCGGGCGATCCCCCGGCCAGGCACCCGGTTCATATCAGGCCGGATCAGGCCGCCGCGAGGAGATCGCGGAACGCGACAACCAGGTCACAAAAGGGGACGTCCCGTCCGATGACCCGAAGGACGGGACGGACCGCGGCGCCCCGCGCGGGGATACTGAAGGACAATGACGGTCAGCAGGAGGGCTACCAGGACGCGAGCGGCTGGTCCGCGTGCTGGCCGAGGCGGGGTGACGGGTCCGGGCGCACATCCGTGGGCCCGGGGCTGGTCGGTCCCGGATCGACGCAGACGCCGGTCGACTCGGACGGGCTGATCCGAACGTGGAGGTCCAGCGGTGAGCGCCCACAGCAGGCGGATGTTCGCCACGGTCGTCCGGCGCGAGCAGGTCGATCTCGCTCTCGCGTGTCATCTGATCGCCGCCGAGGCCGGTCCCGAGACGAACCCGGTCGAGACGACCCGGGCGCTCGACGCGTTGGCCGCGGAGACGGCCCCGCTGCTCGCGGCACGCGGCGCGGCCACCCGGGGCAGCGGCCGCGGGCAGCCCGCGCCGGAGGCCGCCGCCGAGCCGGCCGCCGACGGCCGGGGCCTCCTCGCCGGCCTGGACCTACGGGTCGCCGCGGAGACGCTGGGCGAGTCACTCGGTGACCACTCCGGCTTCGCCGGTCACGACAGCGACTACGACGACCTCCGGGCCTCCCTGCTGCCCGAGGTGCTCCGCCGCCGCCGCGGCCTGCCGATCCTGCTGTCCGTGGTCTGGGTCGAGGTCGCGCGCCGGCTCGGCATCCCCGCCTACGCGGTCGGGCTGCCCGGGCATGTGATCGTCGCGGTGGGCACGCCCGGCGAGAACATTCTGGTCGACCCCTACTCCGGTGGCCGGATCATGTCCGTCCACGACGCGGCGGCCCGGGTGCGCGCCGGCGGCACCCCGTTCACCCGTGCGCATCTCGCCCCGATGTCCCCGGAGGACCTGCTGGCCCGCATCCTGGGCAACATCCGGGTGCTCGCGGCGCGCACAGACGTCCCGCGGACCCGCCTGTGGGCGGTCGAGCTGTCCCTGCTGCTGCCGCACCACCCGGCGGCGCTGCGGCGGGAACGCGGGGAACTGCGCGTCCGGCTGGGCGACTTCCTCGGCGGTGCCCGGGATCTGACCAACTTCGCCGATGCCGTCGCGACCGTCGAGCCCGCGGCATCGGCGGCGGCCCGGCAGGCGGCCGGCTCCGCGCGGGCCAAGCTCAACTGACCAGCGCCCGCCCGGCTCAGCTCCCGTTGCCCGCGCGCGGGCCGGTCGACAGGTAGGCGCCCTCGTAGAAGACCAGCGGCGCCGCGTCCGGGCGGGGCCGGGCCAGGCCCATCACCTCGCCGACGACAAGGGTGTGGTCACCGGCCGGATGGGTTGCGACAGTGCCGCATTCCAGGAGTGCCAGCGCGCCGTCCAGCAGCGCGACACCGGTGCGCGGCCCGAGCGAATGCGCCCAGCCGCGGAGCTGCCGGTCACCCGGATCCGGCGCGCCGCCCCGCCGGGCGAAGTCGCGGGACGCCTGGCTCATGTCGTCCGCGAGGACGGAGACACCCCACACCCCGGCCGCCAGCAGCGGATCATGGAATCGGGCGTCCTGCCGGACACTGACGAGGACCAGCAACGGCTCGAGTGACACCGAGACGAACGAGTTCGCGGTCATGGCCAGATGACGTCCGTCGACGACGGTGGTCAGGACGGTGACACCGGTGGCGAACCGCCCGACGACCTTGCGGAAGGCATCTGGATCCGGCCGCTCCAGGACTCTGGGCGCATCCGCGGGACGGGATCGCGCGCGATCCGAGTCCACGGGGACGGGCTCGGGCAGGGGCTGGCGCGCTGGGCTTGCCACGGCGGCCACGCTACCGCCGCGGCAGGGGCCGCACCGGGCCCCGCTTCCCCATCAGTGACCATCGACACTGCCACCGCACGCCCGCCGGTGGCGGCAGAACCAGCGCGACGGCCCGGCCGACCACGCTCGATGCCCGACGGCGGCGCGCGCCGCCGATCAACCCCCGCCGGCCCGCGGCGCAGGCCGTGACGGCACCCTCGGGGGCGCTGCCATCGGCGGCAGGGCCGTCAGGCCGCGCCGGGCCTTCCCGACCACGGCGACGACCACCGGCGTCAGCACGCCGATCCCGAGGAAGAGGTAGCCCGTCGCCGACGCCTTGAGCAGAAGATCGCCCTCGGTCCGCGACGACGCCAGCGCGAGGACGATCGGCAGCCAGCCGACCAGGATGATCATCGCCCCGAGCCGGGTGCCGGTCAGCCAGCGGACCAGCAGCGCCGCACCGGCATTACCGATCAGCGCCATCAGCAGGCCGATCGAGATCAGGAAACCTCCCGGCCGCGGCCCGGCCGCCACCAGGACCACCCCGTACAACCCGAGCACGAACCCGGCGAGGACGCCGAAGGCATAGGACCCACTGAGGAAGACCCGTCCCGGCGCGTGCGGACCGGGAGTGACCGAGGCGACCGTCGCAGCCGGCGGGCTGGGCGGAGCGGACGGAACAGGCAGGGCGGGCGGGGCGGATGCGACGGGCTCGGTGCCGTGAGCGGCCCCCCTCTTGCCGGGGGCGGAGCCGCTTCTGCCCGTGGCGGCTCCGCCCCCGGTACGGGCAGGCCTGCCGCGGGCAGCCTTGCCGGGGCCTGAGCTCGGGCCTGGGCCGCGGGTCGGACGGGGCATTCTCCGACAGTAGGCCATGGACCGTGCGGTTCGAGCGCCGGCGGCGACCGGGTGATCGA
Organism: Parafrankia sp. FMc2; assembly: GCF_041008525.1. Classification (NCBI taxonomy): domain Bacteria; kingdom Bacillati; phylum Actinomycetota; class Actinomycetes; order Frankiales; family Frankiaceae; genus Parafrankia; species Parafrankia sp. FMc2. The sequence goes on from NZ_JBFLUG010000125.1 coordinate 18,956, forward strand.
CCCGCGCCCCATCCTCAGCGGACGGCGAGCTCCACCGGCACGGCGACGACGTCCACGAGTGCCCCGCGCCGCCAGACCGTCATCTCCACCGGTTGCCCGATGGTGTCCTCGGAGAGCAGCCGCTGCAGATCACCCGGCCCGGCCACCGGCGTCCCGGCCACCGAGAGGACGAGATCGTCCGCGAACAGGCCGGCCCGCCCCGCCGGGCTCCCCCGCACCACCTCCGCAAGACGCAGGCCGTACCGCTGCCCCGTCCTGCCGGCGAGGCCGGAAGGCAGCGGGACCCGCGCGCTGGCGACCCCGAGGTAGGCACGGCGGACCCGCCCGTCCCGGATCAGCGCGGCGAGGATGCGCCGGGTGGTGCTGTTCACCGGCACCGCAAGGCCCAGCCCGATGCCGGCGACGGCTGTGTTGACGCCGACGACCCGGCCGTCGCCGGTGACGAGTGCACCGCCGGAGTTCCCCGGGTTCAGTGCGGCATCGGTCTGGATCACCTCGTCGACGACACGCACCGCGGAACCGGAACGGGTCGGCAGTGATCGGTTCAGTGCGCTGACGACGCCGGCGGTGACACTCCCGGTCAGCCCCAGCGGGTTACCGACGGCCACGACCAGCTGGCCGACCCGCAGGGTGGCCGCGTCGCCGAGCTGGGCCGGCGCCGGTGTGGACCCCCGGGCCCGCAGGACGGCGAGGTCCGACAGCGGATCGGCGCCGACGAGGTCGACGGCCCGCTCGGTCCCGTCGACGAACTCCGCGGTGCCGACGGACGTCCCGGCGTGGTTTCCCTCGACGACGTGGGCGGAGGTGAGAAGGAAGCCGTCCTCGGTGAACAGGACGGCGGAGCCGGCACCGGGGCCGCGCGGGGTGCGGACCCGCAGACTGGCCACACTCGGAGTCACCTGTTCGGCCACCCGGGTGACGATCCGCGAGTAGGCGTCCAACGCGGCGTTGTCGGCGGCGGCGTGGTCAGCGGCGGCAGCGTTGTCGGCGGCAGCGTTGTCGGCGGCGGCGCCGGCGCCGGCGCCGGCGGACTCACCCGGGCCACCGGGCTGGCGCGACTCCGCAGGACGGCCGGGTTCGGCCGGGTCGTCCCCGGAGCGGGGCACTCCCCGGTTACGGAACATCGGTGCCGCCCTCGGGGAGGACGGTCACGCCCGGGGTTTCGAGGGACGCGAGCCACCCCTTCGGGCTCGGGCGGGCACTGCCATGGCGAGCCATCCGAACCTCCTCGTACTGATTACAGCGTTGCATCTGTAATCAACGACTGCATCTGAGGAGGACATACCGCCCAGGCGTCCGCCCTCGGCGGAAACACCACCTACGTGGACGGTCCAGCTACGTGGACGGTCCAGCGGGCGACCCGGTGAGCGGCGGCGCGGCGGCGCGGCGGCGCGGCGGCAGCGTGGCGCGGCGGTGCTCCGCCACGGCTGACGGGTCAGCGCAGCCGACACGGCCGGCGGCTCAGCGCAGCCGGCGAATCAGCGCGGCAGCGGCAGACCGGCGAAGAGATCGTCCTCGCGTGCGCCCGGTTCGGCGCCGGACTCACCACGGGTGAGAACGAAGTGTTCCGCGGCCCAGATGCGCTGACCGACGCCGTCGGCGAGCGCGAAGAAGAAGCCGTCGACGGCCATCTGCGTGCGGTGGGCGCGCATCGCCGCCAGCTTCGCCGGCAGGAACTCCTCCGCACTGATCAGCGTGGTGATCCGGTCGTCCGGTACGGCGAGCGGGACGTCGTCCGCCGACTCGGCCTCGAACGGGTTGTTCTCCGGCGAGTACTCCCGGAAGTAGTCGATGCTCGCCTGCACGATCGACTTCGGCATCGCGGTCTCGTAGAGCTTGGTGATCTGCCAGGGCGGTCCGGCCTCGGGCGCGAATCCGGGGTCTGCAGCATCCGTGAAGGCACGGACGGACACATCGTGAGCCCGGATGTGGTCCGGATGCCCGTAGGCGCCGTTCGCGTCGTAGGTGACGAGAACCTGCGGCCGGACCTCCCGGACGACGCGGACCAGGGCCTCCGACGCCTCATCCATGCTCGCCTGCCACAGACAGCGCGGATCCTTGTTGGCCTCGGTGCCCATCATGCCGCTGTCGCGCCAGCGGCCGGGACCGCCGAGGAAACGCTGGTCGGTGATCCCGAGCTCGGCGCAGGCCCGTGCCAGCTCGCCGATGCGGTAGCCGCCGAGCTGGTCACCCCGGTCCGCCCGCAGGTTGATCAGGTCGGGGACGAGCACCTCACCGACCTCGCCCAGCGTGCAGGTGACAAGCGTCACGTGCGTGTCGTCCCGGGCCGCGTTGGACGCGATGGTCACCCCGGTCGAGATGACCTCGTCATCCGGATGGGCGTGGACGAACAGCACCCGGCGGGGCGGCTGGGACGGCACCGTTTCGACGGTTTGTGTCACGGCACGACCCTACGTGGGCCACCCGCGCCGCACCCACCCGCGCCACCGTGCGAGGCGGCCCGGGTGGGTGCGGGGGTGGAGTGGGCTACTAGTGCAGCTCCGCGTAAGTCTTGCTGGGGTTGTCGTCAGGCGGCTTTGAGGGGTTCGCCGGTGTAGGTCCAGCGGTAGGGCTTGGCGGTCCGGTCGTGGACCTCGATGAAGTGGAGGATCTTCTC
>NZ_JBFLUG010000126.1:0-21464 GCF_041008525.1 Parafrankia sp. FMc2
TAGCTGGAGACGTGGATAGGAGACAGGTCCACGGCATCGGCACCGGCGGCGGCCCCCCGCCCTGCCGTGGGGGCTTCCGGGAGCCCGCGTCCGTCGGGAACGCCAAGGGCGAGCGCACCGCGGGAGTCGGCGGCCACCGTCGCCGACCGGTCGACGACGGCGCGGGCGGTACCGGGTTCCCCCGGCCGGGCGGCCGGCCGGCCGACACCGGATCCCTTCGTGGATCTGGTCGCCCAGCGCCGGCCGCCGCGGCCGCCGACACCGCCGCCGTCCGAGCTGACGTCCCGATCGAGGAGCGGGGCCCGGTCCGACACCGGGCCGGTCAGTCTCCGGCGGGCGGCGGATTCCGCCGTGCCGTCGGGAGCAACCCAGGCCGCCCAGAGCGGACCGGATCTCCGGGCGGAGGCGGCGGCCAGGACCGCGGCGGCCGACGCGGTCGTCCGCGGCGCATCCGGCGCATCCGGCGCATCGGGCGCATCGGGCGCGTCCGGCGGATCCGGCGCGGGTGGACCTGCGGCGGAGACTCCCGCACGGCTCAGGGGCGGGCAGGGTCGGCGTGCCCTCGTGGTGACCGCGCTCATCGCAGGGCTGTGCGGCGGAGCGGTCGGCGGCTGGGTGACCAGTCTGCTGTCCGACCGGTCGGCTGGTGCTGCCGCGCCGACGGCACTGGCCGCCCCGGCCCCGACCGTTGTCGACCCCGGCTCGGTCGCCTCGGTGGTCGCCCGCGTGCTCCCGTCGGTGGTGACGATCGACGTCACCGCCGGCACCCAGGGCGGGAACGGCTCCGGTGTGATCATCCGGGCGGACGGCTACGTCCTCACCAACAACCATGTGATCGCTCCAGCGGCGAACGCGGCCGGCCAGGTCATGGTCACGACGACCGCCGGCGCCGAGCCGATCCTCGCCGAGATCGTCGGCCGGGACCCGCGTTCCGATCTGGCCGTGCTGCGGCTGCCCGGGGCGTCCGGGCTGCCCGTGGCGACCCTGGGCCGGTCAGGATCGCTCGTCGCCGGTGCTCCGGTGATCGCGATCGGGGCCCCGTTCGGCCTGGCCGGGACGGTGACGACCGGGATCGTCAGCGCGCTGGACCGCAACCCGACCGTGCCGGCGGAGGGCGGCGCTGCATCCGTCATCATCGGCGCGATCCAGATCGACGCGGCGATCAACCCGGGGAACTCGGGCGGCCCGCTGCTCGACGCGAAGGGGCAGGTCGTGGGCCTCAACACGGCGATCGCGACCGCTCCCGGAGCGGCAGGCCAGTCGGGCAGCGTGGGGGTCGGGTTCGCCATCCCGATCGACTACGCCTCGTCGGTCGCCGACGAGATCATCCGCACGGGGCGGGCCACCCATCCCTACCTCGGGGTGTCGGCGGCCACGGTCACAGCGGCCGAGGCCCGTGCGCGTGGCACCGTGCCGGGGGCCATCATCCGGGACATCGAGCCGACCGGGCCGGCCTCGTCGGCGGGCCTGATCCCCGGCGACATCGTCCTGCGGGTCGACGACCGGACGGTGACGAGCACTAACGATCTCAACGCGGCGACGCGCCTGCGCCGCATCGGTGACACGGTGACCGTCACCTTCTGGCGCAACGGCGCTCAGACCACCACCCGGGTGGTGCTGCAGGAGCAACCCGGGTAGTCCGGACGAGCGATTCCGGGTCTCGCCGGCCCGCACTGCTGGGTCTGTACTGCTGGGCCGCACTGCCCCGGCTGGCACGACAGTGGGGGCGGCGAGATCCGGGCAGGCGGGTGCCCCATGTCCGGAACGGTCCGGTACGTGCTGGTCGTGCCCGGATCGACCGGGAACAGGTCACCTGCTCGTCATGTCGGAGCCCTTCGCGCGCAACGACACTGGGGGTACTCTGACCGATGTGTTCAACGGCGTCGGATGGGGCGAGGTAGTTGTTCTGCTCCTGATCGGGTTGTTCGTTTTCGGACCCGACCGGCTGCCGAAGGCTGCCCGAGACGCCGGCCGCATGCTGCGCCAGTTCCGCCAGATGGCGAACGGGATGCGCAACGACCTGCGGTCGGAGCTGGGCCCCGAGCTGGCCGATCTCGACCTGCGGGATCTGCACCCCAAGACCTTCGTGCGCAAGCACCTGTTCGAAGGTGACGACGACCCGTTGCTCACGGGTTACCCGAGCAAGCGGGCCTCGTTCGAGTCACTGCTGGTCGGGGACGATCTGCCGGCGCCGCAGTCCCTCACCAAGGATCAGCCGCCGTCCCTCACCAAGGACCACCTGCCGTCGGGCCCCTCGGAGCCGGCCCCGATGGCGAAGTCCGACCCGCACCTGTCACTGACCAAGCCCGCTTCGCCCGGGCGCGCCGTCGCCACGGGCAACGCACCGGCGGCCCGGCCAGAGCCGCTCGCGAGTCCGGCGCCGTTCGACTCGGACGCCACCTAGCAGCTCGCTCGCGGCAGCCCGGTCACGAGCGCCTGCCACGCGACGCGACGCGCGTCACGCACGGCATCTCATCACAGCAGCACAGCAGAAAGGGCGGGCCTCTTCGGAGGCCCGCCCTTTCTGCTGTGTGCCGGGTCCCCGGCTGTGTGGCGCGTGCCGGTGTCAGACGCGGCCGGCGGGGCTGATCCCGAGCGAACGGCCGGAAAGCCCACGGGAGCGGAAGGTGAGCCGTTCGGCGACGGCGCGCAGTGCCTTCCCGGCCTCGGAGTCAGGCTCGGAGAGGACCAGCGGGAGGCCGTTGTCGCCGCCTTCGCGCAGCCGGACGTCCACCGGGATCTGGGCGAGCAGCGGCACGTCGTGGCCGAGGACCCGGGTCAGCCGCTCGGCGACGACCGCGCCGCCGCCCTCACCGAACACGTCGACCCGCTCGCCGCAGTGCGGGCAGGGCATGTAGGCCATGTTCTCGACCACACCGACAACGTTCTGGTGGGTCTGCACCGCGATGGTGCCCGCCCGCTCCGCCACCTCGGTGGCCGCGAGCTGCGGTGTGGTGACGAGCAGCAGCTCGGATGTCGGCACCAGCTGGGCCAGCGAGATGGCGATGTCGCCGGTGCCGGGCGGCAGGTCGAGGAGCAGGACGTCGAGGTCACCCCAGAAGACGTCGGAGAGGAACTGCTCCAGGGCGCGGTGCAGCATGGGCCCGCGCCAGGTGACCGGCTCGTTGCCACGGGTGAACATTCCGGTGGAGATGACCCGCACCCCGTGCGCCTGCGGCGGCATGATCATTTTTTCGACCTGGGTGGGCGGGCGGTCGATGCCGAGCATGCGGGGGATGGAATGGCCGTAGATGTCGGCGTCGAGGACACCGACGGACAACCCCGAGCGGGCCATCGCCGCGGCCAGGTTCACGGTGACCGAGGACTTTCCGACACCGCCCTTCCCGCTGGCGATGCCGTACACGCGGGTCATGGAACCCGGCTGGGCAAAGGGGACGACCCGCTGCGCGGTACCGCCCCGCAGCTTCTCGTGCAGGGCTGTCCGCTGCTCGGCGGTCATTACTCCCAGCGCCACCCGGACATCCCGCACGCCGTCGACAGCGCTGACGGCGCGACTGACGCGGGACGTGATCTCATCGCGCATCGGGCAGCCGGAGACGGTCAGCAGAACGGCCACGTCGACGGATCCGTCATCGCGGACGTGGACCGACTCCACCATGTCCAGGTCGGTGATCGGCCGCCCGATCTCCGGGTCCAGCACTGTCGCGAGGGCGGTCTGGATGGCGTCGGACGAAGGCAGGGCTGGTGACAAGGGAAACCTCGGTCGCGGGTCGACATCCACGGTCGGGTCACGACCACGGATGTTGCATAGCGGGGGCTCGGAACGGGCCTGTGGACGGGATCGCTGGGTAGATCGCGGGTTCGCTGTGTAGATCGCATGTCGCGGCCGCGCGGTGGATGCTTACCGGGCGCGACCCTGTCCACGATAGCCCGCCGCCGGGTTGCCGGGCCGGCCCGGCGGTGGGGGTCACGGCCGCCCCGGGCGGCCTCGGTGGCCGGCGGCGCGACCGTTTCGCGCGACGTACTCTGATCCACATGGCGCGGGAGATGGTGGACGCGCGGGGAATGCGCGCCTGGCGGCAGCTGCTCCGGGCACATGCGCACGTGACCCGCCTGCTGGAGGCCGAGCTCGACGCGGCGCACCGTCTGCCGCTCGCCTTCTACGACGTGCTCGTGCAGCTGTCCGAGGCACCCGGTCACCAGCTGCGGATGAGTGAGCTCGCCCACAAGGTGCTGCTCTCCCGCAGCGGGCTGACCCGGCTGGTTGACCGGATGGAGCGGGAGGGCCTGGTCGAGCGCCGTTCCTGCCCGTCGGACGCGCGGGGCACCCTGGCCACGCTGACCGACGCGGGGCTCTCCCGGCTGCGGGATGCCTCCGGCACCCACCTGCGGGGGGTCGCGCGCCACGTCCTGAGCCACTTCACCCCGGAGGAGCAGGACATCATCGCGGAGCTCCTCGGGCGCCTCGGCGACCCGGAGATCGCCCCGGCCGTCCACTGACCACAGCTCACGCCGAACCATCGGGCCCACACCGACCCACTGGATCTCCTGGCGGCGGTGATCCCGGCGGTGGCAGAGCCTGGCCTCGGGGCCGCTACCCGCTGATGGGTGCGGCGCCGCTCGCCCGGTCGACCAGCGCCTCGTAGGACGTCCGCGCCGTCGTCTCCGAGCCGAGCACCCGGCGGTCACCAGGGCCGTGGAAGTCGCTGGCCCCGGTGACCACCAGGCCGAGCTCGGCGGCCAGCACCCGCAGCCGGTCCCGGTCGGGTGGCTGGTGGTCAGGGTGGTCGACCTCCACGCCGGTCAGGCCGGCGCGGGCCATGTCCGTGATGACCTCCGGGCCGACGGTCTCCCCGCGGGCGCTGGCGAACGGGTGGGCGAACACGCTGACGCCGCCCGCGTCCCGGATGAGCCGCAGTGTCTCCCCGACGTCCGGCTGCGTCTTGGGAAGCCAGAACCGCCCGCCGGCACCGATCCAGTCGTGGGTGAACGCGTCGCGCACTGTCGGGACAAGGCCCGCGTCGACCAGGGCCGCTGCCACGTGCGGACGGCCGACCGTTCCGCCGGCGAGTTCCCGGACCCGTTCCCAGCGCAGCGGGTGGCCGGCGGCAGCGATGCCCTCGACCATCCGCCGGGCGTGGCTGGCCCGTTCGTCCCGCAGGCGGGCGCGGACGGCGGCGAACCGGGGCTCGGCCCGGTCGAACAGGTAGGCGAGCACGTGCAGGGACACCTTCCGGCCACGGATCGCGACCGAGCAGGAGATCTCGGCGCCGGGCAGCAGGGTGAGCCCGGGCGGCAGGGCTGCCGCGGCCCGGTCGATGCCGGCCGTGGTGTCGTGATCGGTGAGCGCGAGGACGTCGAGGCCGGCGTCCGCGGCGTGCCGGACCAGTTCCTCCGGAGTGAGCGAGCCATCCGAGGCCGTCGAGTGCGTGTGCAGGTCGATACGCGGGTGCGGGCCGATGGTCAGAGGGACCTCCTTGGCGCGACCTCCTTGATCCCAACCGACTCACACTATCCGCTTGGTCGAAGTCCGTTCGGCGGTGTTCCGTCCGGCGTTCTGTCCGGCGTTCCGTTCGGCGGTGCTGGCTCCGGCTCGATCAGCCTCGGCAGCAGCGCGCACAGGTCCTGGTGCCAGCGGCGCAGCTCGGCGGCGGTCGGTGCCAGCTCGTAGGCGTGCAGGTGACCGGCCCTGGACAGCGCGTACCAGGCACTGCCGACCTCGTCCGCCGCCGCGCCGTCCACGAAGGCCGGCAGGAGCAACAGCTGCGCGCGCATCGGCAGCCGCATCAGCTCCGGGCGGCCGTGGGCCCGCCACACCTCGTCCACGGCCTGCTCGACGGCGAGCCGCAGCAGCCAGGCACAGATGCGGGGCCACGACCCGCGCAGGTCGGTGGCATCCCCGCCGCGCAGCAGCCGGTCCGCCTGCGCGAGCGGCACCTCCGGATCCAGCCGCGGCCCGGGGCGGCTCATGCGAGCGAGCGGAAGTGGTCCGCCAGCCGGGCGGTGTTGCGGATCAGCCCGGAGAGGTTACCGCCGTAGCCGACGTGCACCCCGTCGCGCAGCGCACGAAAGGTGTCCGCCGCCCACGGTGCGTGCCCGTCCAGCTGGCGCAGCACCAGCCGCGCCCGGCGGGCGTCGTCGAACAGCGCGAGTGCCGCCTTCTCGGTCACCGAGTGCGCCGAAGTCAGCGCCGCCTCGACGTCCGCGTGCCGCGCCCCCGCGGCCAGCCGGCGGCGCCGGACTGTCTCGTTGCACGCCGTCTCGACCGCCGTCCGGCACATCGCCGGGACCAGCATGACCGCCATGTCGCGCGGCAGGCTGGCGGTGCGGACGAGGGCGCGCGCATCGGCGAGGTGCCGCTCGACCGGGTCGAGGTTCTCGCGCAGCTCGACCCGTGATCCCTCCCGGCGCACCAGATCGAGCACCGTGGCCGGCAGCCGCATCCGCCGGACGGCGTCCGCGAGCCGGTCGTCGTGGGTGAAGACGACGACCTGGCGGGTCTCGGCCACCTGGGCGAGCACCCGGGCCAGCCCGTCCACTTTCGCCGGGTCCATCGACTGGACCGGGTCGTCGATGACGAGGAACCGGAACGGGCTCGCCTCGCTCGTCGCCCGCGGGAGGAACAGCGCCAGGCCGAGAGCGTGCAGCTCCCCCTGGCTCATCACGCCGAGAGCGGTGCTGTCCACTCCGTCGACGGTGACGTCGAGATCGACCCGGCGCTGGTTCGCGCTGCCGGTGAGCCGTACCGGGCCGAGATCGACGTTGCTCTCCTGGCGCAGCAGCGACCAGATGCCGGCCGACTGCTCCGCGAACGGCCGGATCCGCTCGTCGCGCAGCTCCTGGGCAGCCCCGCGGAACCATTCCAGGGCACGTCGGACGTCCGCCAGCGGCTGTACGTCGGCCTCGGCCCGGCGCGCCGCCGAGACCCAGGCGGTGACCCGCGCGGCCAGTGGCAGCCACGCTGCGTCCGCCAGGTCGAGGGCCTTCGCCGCGGCGGTGGCCAGCTCCTCGACCGCCTCGCGCAGCGGTGGGTAGGCGGCCGCGAGCCCGCCCGCGACCGTGACCGGGTCGGTCAGCAGCCGCAGCGCGGCCCAACGTTCCCAGGCCGTTTCCGCCGCACCGACCGGTATGGAGCAGCTCCCCGCCGGCGCGGTGGCCAGCACGCCGGGCTCCGGGTTGAGCGGCGCGCCGGACACCGGGGTGATCAGGGCGGCGGGCACCGGGGCGACCAGCAGACGGACCTCGGCGAGGGCACGCACCAGCCCCTCCCGCACGGCGGCCAGCGGCGCGGCCCGCTCCCGTAGGAGGGCCAGCTCCGCGGTGGCCGCGCGTGACCACGCCTCGTCCAGCTGCCCGGTGCCGCACACCGGGCAGGGTCGCTCCGCCGCCGCGCCGGCGTCCGCGTGGGCGTCCGCGCGGGCGTCGGAGTGCTGCTCGTGGTGGTCGACTGCCGCGGCGAGCAGGGTGGCGAGCCGGGCCGCGTCGCCGATCGTGGTCCCGAGCAGCCCGGCCTCCTCAGCCGCCAGCTCGCGCAGCCGGGCGGCCAGGACCGCGACCTCGCCAGACGCCGGTACGCGCAGCGCGGCCAGGGCCGTGAGCCGGGCGTGGTGCTGGAGCTGCCTGGTCACTGCCTGGCCCGGGGGGACCGCGGGACCCGGGGCAGGGGGTGGCTGGGCGGCGAGCGCCCATGCGCGGTCCAGGTCGAGGTGGGCTGGGTCGCCGAGGGCGTCGGCCACCTGCGCTGCGCGGGGGTCGCCGCTCGCCCGCAGCGCCGCCAGCAGCGGCGGGTGCTCCTCCCACAGCCGGCGGGCGGCCTCGGTGAGCCTGCCGCGGGCCGCGGTGAGCGTACGGGCGACATCCGCGACCGCGTCGAGGCCGAGGATCGCGTGCAGCGCGTCGAACATGGCACTTGGCCGGCCGCCGAGCAGGTCACTCAGCTCCGCGTAGGACAGAAACGGCCGGTGGGTGGAGAACGCCGCCTCCCAGCCCGACGTCGACAGCTGACCGCCGCCCGCCGTGGCCGCCGCACCGTGACCTTCGGCCAGGCCGTCGCCGTCCTGCCAGCTGCGGGTGACGGTGACCGGACCGGCGATCCCCTCGACCGTGCAGGTGATCTCGATACGGACCGTCCCGCCGCTGTGCAGGTTGCGCCAGCCGCCGCGCCACACCGCCGCCCGCTGGGACCAGCGGCGGCCCTCGCCGGTCAGCGCGATCTCGGCTGCCTCCGCGAAGCTGGACTTGCCCGAACCGTTGCGCCCGGTGACGAGCGTGAGCCCCGGGCCGGGGCGGAGCCGCAGGGTCACCCACGGGCCGATGCCACGGAACCCCTCGACACTGACCGCCCGCAGGTACACCGCCGCTTCGGAGGTGAGCCGCTCGGTGCCGCGGCCGGCGTCCAGGTCGTCACCCGGGCTGGCGTCACCCGGGTTGGCGTCACCTGCTCCCTGCCGGCCCACTGCGGGCGCCTCGAGGGCGGCCAGGATCAGGTCGCTGACCCGGATGGGCAGGTCGCTGTGCACCAGCTGCGCGGCGATCAGGTCCCGGAGACGGTCGCGAGGCATCCTGGTTCTTCCGGTTCGGCGGCGGACCCGCGAAATCCTAGACGAGTGGGCCATATCCCTCGGTGGCGCCGGGTCCGTCTCGCCGAAGCTCGCGATCCCACCACCGCGCCGCTCGTCGCCGCCTGCTCGTTACTGGGACATGCCCCAGTCGGTCGCGGGGAGCTGTTCCTCGCCGGTGAGGTAGTTGTGCGGGTAGGTGACGGTGGTGGCGCCGGATGGTGCGGTCCACTCGAACACGCCGGGGCGGGGCTGGCGGACCTTCCACAGCCGGCCCGGCTGGTGCCGCATCCGATGATGTCGCTTGCAGCAGGGGCCAAGATTCGTGGTCAGAGTGGGCCCGCCGTCGGCGTAGGGGACGGTGTGGTCGGTTTCGGTGCGTACCGCGGGGCGGGTGCAGGTCGGATGGGTGCACTGCCGGTTCCGGGCCCGCACATGTCGCACCTGCGCCGGGCTGGGGAGCCGTCGGTCGGCGACTTCGAGCAGCGCTCCCTGGGGGTCGGTGAGCAGCCGCCGCCAGGTTGATCCTGGCCGCATCGCGATCTCTCGCGCGACCGCGGCGGGCAGCGGGCCGTAGCCGGCAAGCTCGCCCGGCTCCTGGCCGAGGCCGAGTAGCGTCGTGACGGGTACGACAACCTGGATATCGCAGCCGATCGGCGTGGCATGCTCGGCGCGGCCCATCACGATGTCGACCAGAACATCCGCGCGGATCTGGTCGAGGGTGCGACTGTCATCGTCGGCGCGGTCGCGGGCGATGCCCTCGGCGAGGGCGCAGATCCGCCGGTAGCAGGCTTCTGCCTGGTCGGAGGGTAGCCGCGCGGCGAGGGTGCTGACCGCGTCGTCCTCCGGCTCGATCCACACCCCGCGTTCCTTCTTCCGTTCCTCCGCGCGGCGTTCAGCGCCGGCGGGATCCAGCCGCAGGACGGCGCAGCGCGCCGCGGCGGCGTAGGCGGCGCGGTGTCTGCGTCGACCCCGCTCCAGCATCCATGCCTCGAACGCGGCGGCGGTGTCGTCGTCGAGCGGGCTGATGGAATGTTCGAGGGTGTGGAGCCGGGGCAGGTCGATCTCGCCGGCTTCCAAGGCGTCCAACGCACGCGGGAGACGCCGTGCCACGGTTTTGGCGAAGTGCATCTGGTTCCGGGCGGAGCTACCGGACACGGCGAGGATGGTCGCGACCTCCTCCGGGGCGTAGTCGGAGAAGATCCCGGCCGGGTCGCCTTCCCGAGGCGCCTGCAGGGCGGCGGCTTCGGCGAGGGCACGCAGCATTCGGGCCTGGCTGGCCGCGACCTGTCGGGCGGTGTCGCCCACCGCGGCGAGGCGGGCGTTCAGCTGGTCCGTGAACAGGTCCATCGGATCCACCACCAGGTGACCGCCCTGGGCGTGGGACTGGCTGTCGATGTGGGGCACGGAGTACTCCGTCCGGGGCAGGGGCGGGAACGACCGCTATTGATCTCGAACTCATGTTCGATGCTAGGCGGCGTCTGCGATGCTCGGCCGGCGTGCGCGTGTGAGGCCACGCGGAGCACCGCACGCCCTTGACGGCCCTCGGGAACGGCACTGTCAACGCCTGGGAGGACGGCCTGGTCGGTCCGGTTGGCGGTTGGTCGTCCGCCGTTCATCCCACTGTGGTGTCATCAGCCGGTGATGCGGGACGAGGGTTTGTTCGCGGTCGCGCGACCGGGCCGGCGAGCGGTTCTGGCAGGTGGCGTCGGCGCCCTCGTGGCTGCCGCGGTCGGAGGATGCGGGGGCGGGTCCGGGTCGGCGCCGACCCCTGCGCCGACGATGCGCGCGCCCACCCCGATTCCCGGGATCCGGGACGGGGTGTTCTCCCTCGGGGTCGCCAGCGGTGACCCGCTGCCCGACGGGGTGATCCTGTGGACCCGGCTGGCGCCCGAGCCGACGTCCGGCGGCGGCATGCCGCTGCGTGATGTCGAGGTCGACTGGCAGGTCGCCCGGGACGAGCGGTTCTCCGACGTGGTCCGCGGCGGCACCCAGCTCGCCACCGCCTCGTTCGCGCACTCGGTGCACGTGGACGTCCGCGGCCTGGAGTCCGGGCGGGACTACTTCTACCGGTTCCGGGCGGGGGACGTCCTGAGCCCGGTCGGGTGGACCCGGACCGCGGCCGCTCCCGGGGCCGCCGGCGGGCGGCTCTCGTTCGCGCTCGCCAGCTGCCAGGACTTCCAGAACGGCTACTGGCCGGCCTTCGACGCCATTGCCGGCGACCGCCCGGACTTCGTTCTCCACGTGGGGGACTACATCTACGAGTACGACCCGGAAAGCGCCTACCCGGACCGCCGTCACACCACCCCCGAGACCCCCGGTCTCGACCAGCTCCAGACCCTTGCCGACTACCGGAACCGGTACGGGCAGTACAAGTCCGACCCCGCGCTGCAGGCGGCCCACCTCGCCGCGCCCTGGGTCGTGACCTGGGACGACCACGAGACCGAGAACAACTACGCCGGTCTGGTGGACGAGGCCGGCGACACCGGTGACCGCCGCCAGGACGAGGCGACCTTCGCCCGGCAGCGGGCGGCGGCCTACCAGGCGTACTACGAGCACATGCCGATCCGGGCCGAGCTCGACCCGGGGTCGCCGGACCTGCGCATCTACCGCCGCCTGACGTTCGGCGACCTGCTGACCCTCAACGTCATGGACACCCGCCAGTACCGGACGCCGCTGCCCGGCTCGCCCGCGGACGGCATCGGCGCCGTCCGGCAGGGCCGGGACAACTCCGGCGGGACGATGTCCGGTGCGGCCCAGGAAGCGTGGCTCGTCGACGGGCTGCGGACGTCCCGCTCGCGCTGGAACGTGATCGCCCAGCAGACGATGATGGCCCAGCTGCACGGCCAGCTGAACGGCAGCGAGACGCTCACCAACCTGGACCAGGCCGACGGCTACCTCCCGTACCGCACGCGGATCCTCTCGGCGGTGCGTGACAGCCGGGTCGCGAACCCGGTGGTGCTCGCGGGGGACATCCACTGCGCGTGGGTGAACGACCTGCGGGTCGACTTCGACCGGCCGGAGACGCCGGTGATCGCGACCGAGTTCGTCTGCACCTCGGTCAGCTCGGGGTTCTTCCTGATCAGCGAGGACTTCGTCCGGGAGAACAACGCGCGGCTCAACCCGCACGTGCGCTACTTCCGCGGGGACCGGCGGGGCTACACCCGGATCACGGTGAGCGACGACGAGTGGCGCTCGGACATGCGCGTCGTCGAGACCATCGAGCGGCGGGACGCCCCGACGTCCACCGACGAGACCTGGGTCGTCGAGGCCGGCACCCCCGGAGCGACCAGGGCCTAGAGCGCTGACCGTTCGCCGTTCGCCGTTCGCCGTTCGTCGGGCCGAGCCGGGCCGGGCCGGGCCGGCGGGACCGGCCGGATGTGACGGATCCCCGTGAGCGGGCGAGTCGGTCGTAGGCTGTGCGTTGATCGACTCACTGGTGGTGCGGGAGGGGCAGATGGCCGGCGTGGATGACGTGCCCGAGGTGATCGGGGTCGCGCAGGCGCCCCGCGGTGGCCAGGCCTCTGCCACCGGCGCCGTGCCGGCGTCGGCCGCGCCTGCGGTGGCAGACGCCGCGGTCGACCGCTCCCGGCTGACCATCGTGGTGAACCCGAAGGCGGGCGGTGGGCGGGCGGCCAAGGTGCTCGACGACGTCCGAGCCGCGCTGGCGCGCTGGGCCGACGACGTCACCGTGGAGACCACACAAAGCCTCGAACACGCCGACGAGCTCGCCCGCGCGGCCGTGGCCGGCGGCCGGGTGACGGTCGCGCTCGGCGGCGACGGCCTCGCCGGCCGGGTCGCGGGCGCCGTCGCCCGGGCGGGGGGTGTGCTCGCGATCCTGCCCGGCGGGCGGGGCAACGACTTCGCGCGCGGCCTCGGGATTCCGCGCGATCCGGCGCTCGCCGCGACGGCGCTTGTTGCCGCGGTGGAGCGCCGGGTGGACCTGCCGGAGGCGAACGGAGTGCCGTTCCTGGGGATCGCCAGCCTCGGGTTCGACTCCGACGTCCAGGTGATCGCGAACCGGACGACCTGGCTTTCCGGTCAGAGCGTGTACACCTATGCGGTGCTGCGGGCGCTCGCGGCATGGAGGCCCGCCCGGTTCACCGTGACGATCGACGACGAGGCACCGCGGGAGCACGCGGGCTGGACAGTGGGCGCGGCGAACGCCGCATACTACGGCGGCGGGATGAAGTTCGCCCCGGACGCCGACATCGCCGACGGCCTGCTGGAGATCGTGCTGGTCGCGAGGACGGGTCGGCTGACGTTCCTGCGGCTGTTCCCGCGGATCTTCTCCGGGCGCCACGTCGAGGTGCCCTACGTGCAGGTCAGCCGGGCCCGGCGGCTCGTCGTCAACGCCGACCGGCCGTTCCAGGTGTACGCCGACGGCGACCCCGTCGCCGACCTGCCCGCCGAGATCGTCGTCCGGCCGGGCGCGCTGCGCCTGCTGGTGCCACCGCAGCCCTGAGCGCGCCTGGCCCTGGCTGGCCCTGAGTGCCCGGCAAGCCGTACCCAAGGGTCGAGGTCGAGGTCAGGGCCAGGGCCAGGGGTGGAGGGCCCTGGCGGCCGCTCGTTCAGCGGAGCTCGGGGGTCGCGTGGTAGTCAGCCGTGCCGGCGACCTCCGGATAGTGCAGGTCGAAGGCGGGCCGCTCCGAGCGGATGCGGGGCAGCCGGTGGAAGTTGTGCCGCGGCGGCGGGCTGGACGTCGCCCACTCCAGCGAGTTGCCGTAGCCCCACGGGTCGTCGACGAGGGCGAGCCGGCCGTGCCGGTAGGACCGCCACACGTTGTACATGAACGGCAGTGTCGAGACACCGAGCAGGAAACTGCCCGCGGTGGACACCGTGTTCCAGCTGGTGAACCCGTCGTTCGGCCCGTAGTCCGCGTAACGGCGGGGCATGCCCTGCATTCCGAGGTAGTGCTGGACGAGGAAGGTCAGGTGGAAGCCCACGAAGACCGTCCAGAAATGGATCTTCCCGAGGTTCTCGTCCATGAAGCGGCCGGTGAGCTTCGGGAACCAGAAGTAGGTGCCGGCGAACGCGGCGAAGACGACCGTTCCGAACACCACGTAGTGGAAGTGGGCGACCACGAAGTAGCTGTCGCTGACGTGGAAGTCGATGGGCGGGCTGGCGAGCAGCACGCCGGTGAGGCCGCCGAGCAGGAAGGTGACGAGGAACCCGATACAGAAGAGCATGGGGGTCTCGAAGCTGAGGTTGCCGCGCCACATCGTGCCGATCCAGTTGAAGAACTTGATGCCGGTCGGCACGGCGATCAGGAACGACATGATGGCGAAGAACGGCAGCAGCACCGCGCCGGTGACGAACATGTGGTGCGCCCACACCACGACGGACAGGACGCCGATGGCGATCGTGGCGAACACCAGGCCCTTGTAACCGAAGATCGGTTTTCGGGAGAAGACCGGGATGATCTCGCTGATGATGCCGAAGAACGGCAGCGCGATGATGTAGACCTCAGGATGCCCGAAGAACCAGAACAGATGCTGCCAGAGGATCGCCCCGCCGTTCTCGGCGTCGAAGACGTGGGCGCCGAAGCGGCGGTCGGCCTCCAGCGCGAGCAGGGCCCCGGCGAGCACCGGGAACGCGACGATCACCAGGATGGACGTCACCAGGAACGTCCAGCAGAAGATCGGCAGACGGAACATCGTCATGCCGGGCGCGCGCAGGGTCAACACCGTCGTGATCATGTTGACCCCGCCGAGGATCGTGCCCAGGCCGGACACGGACAGGCCCATGACCCACAGATCCGCCCCGGCGCCGGGGCTGTACATCTCGCTGTTCAGCGGCGCGTAGGCGAACCAGCCGAAGGCGGCGGCGCCGTCCGGGGTGAGGAAGCCGGCCACCACGGTGAGGGAGCCGAACAGGAAGAACCAGTACGACATCGCGTTCAGCCGGGGGAAGGCGACGTCGGGCGAGCCGATCTGCAGCGGAATGAGGAAGTTCGCGAAGGCGAACGCGAGCGGCGTCGCGAACATCAGCAGCATCAGCGTGCCGTGCATCGTGAACAGCTGGTTGTACTGCTCGTTCGAGAAGTACTGCAGCCCGGGCCTGGCCAGCTCGGCACGCATCATCATCGCCAGCACGCCGGCGAAGACGAAGAACCCGAACGAGGTCACCGCGTACATGACGGCGATGTCTTTGTGCGAGGTCGTGCGCAGGTATCCGAGCAGGGAGACACGTGGACGCGTGTGCCCCGTTTCGCCGTGTTCGGCGGCGCCGGGCCGGGTGTCGGGGCCGGGTGGTTCGCGTAGAAGAGTCACTCCGGGCTCCCGGCTCTGGCACGGCGAACGGGCGGGCGGCAGAATACTAGCGCGCCGGAGCCGGATCAGGGTGCGGACAGATGAGAACCCGTGGCGCCGAACAGCAGGTGGTCGACAAGCCTCGGGTCGTCGCGCATGTCCTCTATCACCAGGTGTTCGAGCAGAATCAGCGCCGCGTCGGCCGGCCAGAGCACACACCACAGCCAGACACCCAGCGCCTCTCCGACGAAGGCCGCGCGGTCCGGGGGAGTGGCGAGGGGCCAGAGTGCCGTCGGGTGCCCGGCGGCCTCCACCTTCGCCTCGGGCCTCTGCTCGAGACGGTCCGGGTCGGCGAGCGGAAGGCCGGCCAGCCGGCTGCCCAGGCCGACCCGTGGCGCCTCGGCGACCAGCACCATCTCGGCGGGGCCGCCGACCGGCGACGGGCCGCTCACCGAGAGTGCGGCGGCGTGTGCCCCGGTGCGCTCGTCACCGGCCCAGCCGACTCCGCTGACGAACCAGTGGACGGGCATCGGCGAGGGCAGCCACACCGGCACCCGGCTGGTCCGCCCCAGCGAGCGGAGCACCTGCTCGCGGGAGGAGTGCGCCTCGTGGAAGGGCTCGACGTCGCCGTGCCGGGCGCAGCGCCACCGGTCGCTCCACACATTCGGCGGGTCGAGGTCGCTCAGGCAGGCCGGGCACACCGGCGGGGCGGTCACCGCGCACCCCGCCGCGGCGCGCTGGCGGGGACGTCTACGGACAGGAGCGCGTCGACGGGCAGGAGCGCGTCGACGGGCAGGAGCGCGTCGACAGGCAGAAGCGCGTCAACTGACAGAACGGGAACCACGGGCATCCTCCGCCTCCATGTACAGGTGGGCGGGGGTTTGATGCCCGCCGAGGCGGGTTCCGACTCCTTGCGCGCGGGACTTGTCCACCTCGGCGCCAGATGTCGGACGGGCCCGTGACTCTGCGGCGCGGCGTCGGTCAGGTGCCGTGGCGGTTCAGGTGCCGTAACGGTGGCACGCGATGTCGGCGACGACCTCCTCCAGGACGTCCAGGCCCTCGACAAGCAGGTGTTCCGGGATGACGAGCGGGGGGAGCAGACGCAGCACGTTCCCCCAGGTACCGGCGGTGAGCAGGACCAGGCCGCGTCGGTGTGCCTCGGCTGCGCAGGCCGCCGTCACCGCCCGGTCGGGCCGGGGCGCCGCCTGCCCGGCGGGGGGTGGCTCGTCGGCGACGAGCTCGAGCGCGAGCATCGCCCCGCGGCCGCGGGCGTCCCCGACAAAGGGGTACCGGCCCCGCAGCGCCCGCAGCCGCGGCATCGCGATCCGTTCGATCAGGCGGGCGCGGGCGGCGAGGTCCTCGCGCTCCAGCGTGGCGATCGCGCCGAGCGCGGCGGCGCAGGAGAGGGGGTTGCCGCCGTAGGTCCCGCCCAGGCCGCCGACCTGCGGCGCGTCCATCACCTCGGCGCGACCGGTGACGGCGGCGAGCGGCAGGCCGCCAGCGATGCCCTTCCCGGTGACGATCAGGTCGGGCACGACCTCCTCGTGCTCGCAGGCGAACAGGTGGCCGGTGCGGCCGAACCCGGTCTGCACCTCGTCGGCGACGAGGACGATCCCCGCCGAGGCGCAGAACTCCGCGAGTGCCGGCAGGAAGCCGGCGCCGGGGACGATGAACCCGCCCTCGCCCTGGATCGGCTCGATGACGACGGCCGCGACGTTCTCCGCGCCGATCTCCGCGCGGATCGCGTCGATCACCTGCTCGGCGGCCTGCTGGCCGCAGCCCTCCGGACCGCCGGGCCAGCGGTACGGGTAGGCCATCGGCATCCGGTAGATCTCCGGTGCGAACGGACCGAAGCCTGTCTTGTAGGGCGTCGACCTCGCGGTCAGGGCCATCGTGAGATTGGTGCGGCCGTGGTAGGCGTGCGCGAACGCCACGACGGCGGATCGCCCGGTGTACGCGCGGGCGATCTTCACCGCGTTCTCGACCGCCTCGGCACCCGAGTTGAACAGCACGGAGCGCTTCTCGTGCCCGCCTGGCGTCAGCCGCGCGAGTTCCTCACAGACGGCGACGTACCCCTCGTAGGGGGTCACCATGAAGCAGGTGTGGGTGAAGCGGCGGGCCTGGTCGGTGACGTTGTGGACCACACTGTTGGCGCTGTTGCCGACGTTGGTCACCGCGATGCCGGAGCCGAAGTCGATCAGCGAGTTGCCGTCGACGTCCACCAGCACGCCGCCGCCGGCGGCCGCCACGTAGACGGGAAGCGTCTCGCTGACGCCGCGGGCCACCGCCTGCGAGCGGCGCCGGGCCAGCGCGGTCGAGCCCGGCCCCGGGACAGCTGTGATCAGCCGCCGGACCTGTGGCAGCCACGGGCCGCCGTGTGTCGGCCGCAGGGCCGTGTCCGTCCCACTCCGCACGGGGCCCTCCTCCTGGCGGCTCAGTCCGGCGGTGCCGGCTGTGCCTGCTGCCTGTCTCGGACCGACGCCCACTCCGAAGCGGAGTCGATCGCGTGCAGAGTGTAAGTGGTCGGCTGGTGGACGTGCCGAGCAGCGGTTCCAGGGGCTCCCGACGCGCCCGTGAACTGCGACCCCACACACCGCCCACCCGCTGTGGCCGGTGTGTGGGAGTTGGAGTCCCATCGATCGCGAGGAGGAAGATGTCAGGTGTTGTCGCGCGGATTCCGACGGGTGGGGAATCCGCCACGTCCGGCGATGGTGTCCGGCCGGGTCCCCGCGCGTCCGCCCGTCCCTGGTGGTGAGGAGAAGGTGGTCGTGTCATGACCGGGTTCTGGGTGGCCGGGCGGCGGCGCGGGTCCGCGGAGACCTTCGAGGTGCGCAGCCCGTTCGACGGCCGGCTGGTCGCGACGGTGGCGCGCCCGGCGGAGTCCGACGTCGAGGACGCCCTGGCCGCGGCAGCCGGCGCCGCGCGCGCCTGCGCGGCGCTGCCCGCCCACGTGCGGGCCGGCGCGCTGAGCAGCGTCTCTCGGGAGATCGCCCGCCGCGGGGACGAGATCGCCGCCCTCATCACCAGCGAGTCCGGGAAGCCGATCACGTGGGCGCGGGCCGAGGTCGCCCGGGCGTCGTCGACCTTCCGTTGGGGGGCGGAGGAGGCCCGCCGCTTCGCCGGAGAGGTCGACCGGCTCGACACCGACCCGACCGGTGAGGGACGTATCGCCCTCACCCGGCGCTTCCCGATCGGGCCGGTGCTGGGCATCGCGCCGTTCAGCTTCCCGTTGCACCTCGTCGCGCACAAGGTCGCGCCCGCCATCGCCGCGGGCGCGCCGATCGTCGTGAAGCCCGCGCCGCGCACCCCGCTGTCCGCCCTGCTGCTCGGTGAGCTGCTCGCCGGGACCGACCTGCCGGAAGGGTCCTGGTCGGTCCTGCCCGTCAGCGACGACCAGATGCCCGCCCTGGTGGCCGACCCGCGGCTGCCGGTGGTGTCGTTCACCGGGTCGGCGCGGGTCGGCTGGGCGATCCGGGACGCCGTCCCGCGCAAGCACGTCGTCCTTGAGCTCGGCGGGAACGCGGCCGTGCTGGTCGCGGCGGACTACTCGAGCCCGGCGGACCTGCGGCACGCAGCGCGGCGGATCGCCCTGTTCTCGAACTACCAGGCCGGCCAGTCGTGCATCGCCGTGCAGCGGGTGTTCGTCGACCGCAGCCTGTACGAGCCGGTCCGGGACGAGATCGTCGCCGCCGTCGCCGAGCTGCGCGGCGGCGACCCCGCCGATCCCGCCACCGACGTCGGCCCACTGATCGACGCGGCCGCCGCGGAGCGGGTCGGGGCCTGGGTGCGGGAGGCGGTGGCGCGCGGTGCCACCGTGCTGTGCGGCGGCATCGCGAAGGGCACCGCCTTCGCGCCGACCGTGCTGACCGGCGTGCCGCGTGACGCGACCGTGGCCAGCGAGGAGGTGTTCGGGCCGGTGCTCGTGCTCGAGCCCGTCGACGGCCTGGACGACGGGCTGGCCCGGGTCAACGACAGCTCCTACGGCCTGCAGGCCGGCGTCTTCACCCACGACCTCGGGACCGCCTTCCGCGCCCACCGGGCGCTGGACGTCGGTGGCGTGATCATCGGGGACGTCCCCTCCTACCGCGCCGACCAGATGCCCTACGGCGGCGTCAAGGGCTCCGGGCTGGGCCGGGAGGGTGTCGGCGCCGCGATGGCGGATCTGACGGTGGAACGGGTGATGGTGCTCGCCGGCGTCGAGCTCTGACCGCCCCGCGGCCCTCGCCGCTGCAGGGCCCACGGCGGTCAGCTCAGCGGGGCCTCCGCCCGGTCGGGGTCGCGCAGGTCGGTGCCGACGTCCAGCCAGCGTTGGTGCATCGCGGTGGCGCCGTGCACGCGCTTGTACGCCGCCTCGTTCGGGGTCATCGGGAGCAGTGGCAGGAAGTGGACCGGAGCCGGCCCGGAGGCCGCCGAGCCTGGGGCCGCCGAGCCTGGGGCCGCGGGGCCGGAGCCGTTGCCGGCCGCGTCCGGACGAGCTGACGCGAGCGGCAGGTCGGGCACCAGGCCGCCGGGCTCGCCGACCAGAACGGCGGTGAAGCGGGCGCCCTCCCACAACGGCTCGCCGAGGTCGAGACCGGCGCCGGCGACCACCGGCCGGCCCTCGACCACCGGCACCGAGGCGAGGACGGCCAGCGCCCGCGCCGCGCCGTCCCGCCGGCCGCGCAGCGACAGGACGAGCTCGGCCCGTGGTCCGGCGGGGTCGCGCACGGTGGCCTCGGCGGGCGTCATCGGCTCCCGCGCCATCCCGAGGGTCACATAGCGGACCACGCCATCGGGGTCCGGGCCGAAGCGGAGCACCTCGATCGGGTCCGCCCCGAGGAAGGTGAGGCTCGCCCGCCCGCTGTCCGGGCCGAACCAGCCGACGAGGTGCCCCTCGACGCGCCGCAGGACGTCGCCGCCACTGGGCGGGTGCCCCGCGCGGTCAGGGCTGTCATGCTCCGGATCGTCGGTTGCGCTCATAGCGGTCGATCGTAGGATCGCGACGCCGCACCTGTTCGTTGTGACGGCGGATGGGAGGGTCAGATGGCACAGATGCTCAGCAAGGGCGCGAACGCCGCACTGCCGACGACCGACGTGCGGGTCGAGGTCTCCTCGTCGACCCCGCTGGACATTGCCGCGCTGCTGGTCACTCCGTCCGGCAAGGTGCGCGATGACGCCGACTTCGTCTTCTTCAACCAGCCGGCCGGGCCCGGGGTGCGTCTCGCGCCGCCGTCCGCGCTGGAGTTCACGCTCACCGCGGTGCCGTCCGACATCGACAAGGTGGTCGTGACCGGCAGCCTGGACGGGAGCGGCCCGCTGACGTTCGCCGGCGTCCGTGGTCTCGCGGTGGCCGTCCGGGACGGCCGCGGCCAGGAGATCGCCCGCTTCGACCCCGCCGGCCTCAGCACCGAGACGGCGCTGGTGCTCGTCGAGCTGTATCGCCGCGCCGGGTCCTGGAAGGTCCGCGCCGTCGGGCAGGGGTACGCGTCCGGGCTCGCGGGCATCGCCACCGACTTCGGGATCGCCGTCGACGACCCGGGCACCGCCGGCAGCGGCTCCCCGCAGTCAGGCCCGCCGCCGGTCCCGTCCGCGCCACCCGCGGCGCCGCCGCCCGTCCCGTCGCACTACGACGCCCCGACCCAGGTCGTGCAGCCGCCGCCCGGTGGTCAGCAGTGGGGTCCGCCGCCTCCGCCGCCCGGTGGGGGCCAGCAGTGGGGCCCGCCGCCGGCGCCGCCGGCAGGGCAGCCGTGGGGCCCGCCCGCGGGTCAGCAGTGGGGTCCGCCGCCGCCGGCTCCCGGCCAGTGGGGCCCGCCGCCCGCGGGGCCGCCCGGTGGTCAGCAGTGGGGTCCGCCGCCTCCGCCGCCCGGGGGGGGCCAGCAGTGGGGCGCGCCCGTCGGCGGGCCGCCGCCCGGCGCCGCCGGCCGGATCAACCTCGACAAGGGCCGGGTCTCGCTGCGCAAGGGCCAGAGCGTGTCGCTGGTCAAGACCGGCGCCCCGCCCCTGGTCCGGGTCCGGATGGGTCTCGGCTGGGATCCCGCGCAGCACGGGAAGTCCATCGACCTCGACGCGTCGTGCATCCTGTTCGACCAGCGCGGCAAGGACGTCGACAAGGTCTGGTTCATGTCGAAGAAGGGCGCCCGCGGCGCCGTCCGCCACTCCGGGGACAACCTCACCGGCAGGGGCGACGGCGACGACGAGACCATCTTCGTCGACCTGGGCGCGCTGCCGCCCACCGTCGTGAGCCTGATCTTCACCGTGAACAGCTTCCAGGGGCAGTCGTTCACCGACATCCGCAACGCCTTCTGCCGGCTGATCGACGACCAGACCGGCCAGGAGCTGGTGCGGTTCGACCTGTCCGAGTCGAAGCCGGCGACGGGCCTGGTGATGTGCCGGCTGCAACGGGAGCCTGGGGCGCCCACCTGGGCGATGACCGCGATCGGCGAGTTCCACGACGGGCGCACCGTGCGCGCGATGGTCGGCCCGGCCAAGCAGTACCTCTAGTACTCCAGCCCGACTTTTGTGATCAGTTGAGTTGGAGTGCTGCGGCTTGGCGGCGATAGTGGCTGGCTTGTGCGCGTGCCTGGTGGCGGCGGCGCCACCGGGACCAGGCCAGCACGAAGCCGGCGGACGGGTCGGGTCGGGGTAGCGCGATCTGGGTGATGAGGTGGCGGACCTCGTTGATGGTGAGGGGGATGAGCCCGTCGGCGGGTTCGGT
>NZ_JBFLUG010000127.1:0-21153 GCF_041008525.1 Parafrankia sp. FMc2
CGGGTGGGGATGGCAGACAGGCCGTCCACACAGTTCCAGCCACGAGATCGGGCGCCGGATATGTCGGGGGGTGAATGCCGGCGAAAGTCGACGCCAATGAACTGGCAACGAAATCTGGTGGGAAGTACTGTCGCGCCGACAGCAGTGCGGGCAAGAAACGAAAGGACCGCAATGAGGCGCGTATTCACGTCATTTCGGCTGGCCACCCTGTTTCTGGCCGCTTTCGTCGGTATTTTTCTCGTGCCCGGCGGGGCACTGGCGATCAGTCCGCAGAGTACCCCGTCGTTCACCGTCCCCGCGGACGACTGTCTGTTCGGCTACACCGAGGGGGACCTTTCCTGGCGCACCCTCGGCACGCCCGGGGTTCCGGTCGTGGACGTCGCGGGAGTGGTCTACGACATGTACAACAACCTGTGCCTGCCCATCCGTGACGACGGGCTGCGCACCACCGCCATCTTCACCGCCTACAGCGGCAACGCGCCGGTGGACCGGGTCGCGCGGCAGGTGGACAACGGGGCGCGCAGGTTCGCCTTCACGCTTCAGCCCGGTCTCGTCGTGGGCACCATCGACCACGTGACCATCCGGGTCTGCCGTTCCGCCGTTCCCGGCGCGGTGGCTCCGTCGTCCAACTACTGCGGTGCACCGCGGGCCTTCTACCCCCCGATGCCGTAAGCACGGCACGGCGTGGGCGGCTGGCCGGATACCTGGCCGCCGCCCGCGCCGGAGGCTGGTAGAAGATCACACATCCTTCAACGGTCGCGTCCGGCCGTCCGGCCATCCGGCCGGGCTGATGCGACTCATCCACCGCTCGGGGGATCTACCTCCTGGATCGTGACATCCTCGGGTCGAGGATCACGTCCAAGGACGAGACGATGATGCTCGCGCCCGTGCTCGACACAGGTCGGCAGACGCAGCTCGCCGTACACAAGGGACCGGTCACCCGGCAGGGGACTGTCTGCCGATACCGAACCGTGCGCCGTCTGCGTGCACGGGCTCACGCCGCACTCGTTTTCCTCGGTCATGGTGCATGATTCTCCACTCTCTGAACAACCTGGGTGTTCTGCTGGCGTCGCTGGGACGACCGGGGGAGGCGCTGACAGCCACCGAGCAGGCCGTGGAGATCCGTCGACGACTCGCCGCGGCGCACCCCGCGGTCTTCGAAGCCGATCTCTCGGCGTCTCTGACCAACCTCACTTTCGGCCCTGGCGAGTTTCATCCGGTGTCGCCGGATGTCCATAAGGAGGGCCGGGGCAGTCCCGTAGGGAGCCGCGTTCGTTCGTCCCCGACGGCCATGTCCACCTGCTGAGGCGTCAGCACGGCGTCGGTGAGATCCGCCCCGTGCAGTCGGGTACCGGTGAGGTCCGCCCCCACCAGGTAGGCACCCGTGAGGATGGCCCCGACGAGGCTGGCGCCGGTGAGGTCCGCCTGCGCCAGCCAGGCATCGGTCAGGTTCGCCCTGTCGAGCCACGTGCCGGTGAGGGTGGCCTGGTCGAGCTGCGCGCCGGTGAGGTCCGCGTCGACCAGGCTGGCGCCGGTGAGGGTCGCCTGCTCCAACCAGGCATCGGTCAGGTTCGCCCCGCCGAGCCGCGCACGGGTCAGGTCCGCCTCGACGAGCCGGGCGTTGGTGAGCGTCGCACTGTCCAGCCGTGCCTCGTGGAGGATCGCCCCGGCCAGCTCGGCGCTGGTGAGGTTCGCCCCGGTGAGGTGAGCCCTGATGAGAGTCGCCCCGGCCAGCCGAGCATGGCTGAGGGTCGCGCCGTCCAGGCGGGCGTCGGTGAGATCCGCGCCGTCGAGCCGGGCGTCCGCCAGGGCCGCGCCGTGCAACTGGGCGCGGATGAGGGTGGCCCCGTCCAGGTGGGTGCGGGTCAGGCTGGCGCGGGTGACGTCCGCGCCGGTCAGCTGGGCACGGGTCAGGACCGCGTCGTCGAACTGGGCGTTGGTGAGGGTCGCGCCGGTCAGCCGGGCCCGGGCGAGGTCCGCTCCGACCAGCCGGGCGTCGATGAGGGTCGCGCCGACCAGCCAGGCGTCCGTCAGGGCCGAGCCGTCCAGCCACGCGCGGGTGAGGTTGAGATCCGCGCCGACCAGCCAGGCGTCGGCGGGGGTCGCACCGTCCAGCCAGGCACGGGCGACGGCGAGATCCGCCCCGGCCGGCCAGGTGCCGGTCATGACTGCGCCGATCGTCCAGGCGCGGGTGAGGTCCGTCCCGTCCAGCTCGGCGCTCGTCGGGGCCATCCCAGCCGTCCAGGCCCGGGTGAGGGTCGCCCCGACCAGCCAGGCGCCGGTGAGGTCGGCGCGGGGCACCCTGGCACGGACAGGGAGGCGGGCCAGGACGGTGACGGCGGCGTGGACGTCGGGTGTGGGACGGATCGGGGAGCTGGGATCCGGTGGGTTGGGGGGCGGCACGGGGTCGGTGCTGTGGACGCGCACGAACGCCGAAAGCACCTCCACCACGGTGCGCTGGTCGGCTGGCGAGTCAACCGCGACCCGTTCCAGGGCGTAGATGCCGCCGAGTCGACTGTCGATGGTGTCTGCTCCCAGGAGCCCGATCGCGGTCGCATACAGCTCCCGCACATGGGTGTTCCTGTTCGCCTGGCTGATCTCCGTGTTCGCCCGTCGGGTCTCGGCGTTGGCCTGGCGGGTCTCGTCCAGGGCGATCAGACCGCCGGCCACCGCCGTCAGCGCTGCGGCGGCGGTCAACAGGCCACCCTGCAACGCGGCCCGCGCCTCACCTACCTGCTCGTAGCTGCCCGGGTACATCCGCCCGGGAAGGTGCCAGATCCCCAGTACCGCGCACACCGCGCCGGTCAAGGCACTCCCGGCGATGATCCACAGCCAGCGTCGGTTTGTCTGCCGGCGCGACCCCCCGCTGTCAGCCATGACACACTTTGTATACCTATATATACGGAGAGAATCCGACGGCCGGCGGGGCGGGCTGAGACGGACGGTGGCCCGCGGCACCATCCTCGAAGCCGCCTCCAACCGCCGCCTGGCCCGCCACACCCGTCGCCGCCGAGAACCGACCAGCGGCCCGCTGACGTGTTCACGACGGTCAGCCGCTGATCATCAGCCGCTGATCATCAGCCGCTGATCAGACGTGGTGCCTTCTACCGGGCGCGGGCCGTGGAGGCGATGGCACGCGCACGCGCCCTGGTGGGGCGGCCGTGGACGTCGGATCCGGGGCTGCGGGTGCAGGTCGAGGCGATCCTCGCGCTGTCACCCGAGGACAGGCTGCGGCAGCTGGAGGAGCAGGTCGCTACGCTCTCGGCGCTGCGTTCCCTCGGGCCGGCGGTAACCGGGCGGTGACGCGGTTCGAGCTCCGCGGCCTGCTGCGGCGCCTGGCCGACCACCAGGTGAACTACGTGATCGTCGGTGGGTCGGCGCACGGCTCCAGGGCGCCCCGAACATCACCGACGACCTCGACATCGTCCCCGAACCCACCCCGGACAACCTCACCCGGCTCGCGGCCGCGCTCTCCGGTCGAGGCGGGGAGCATGACGAGCTCCGTGGTCGCGCCGCTGCGGGGAACGCCGCTCGTCGCAGGCCATCGCTCGCTGGATGGCTTGAGGTGACGCCGTCTGCGAGCGATGTTGGACGCGCGAATGAGCAGAAACGGGACAAGGCGGGGCACTCCGCGGCGGTAACGATCGTAGTCGACAGGAAAAGCGTCACGCAGGATCCGCTCTTCTGCACGGATCTTGATGCTCAACGCAACCACGGCAACTAGAAAGACTGCCAACAGCCAACCATGTCGGGTCACCGCCGTGGTGCACAACACCATACCCAGGATGCCGGTGTAAATCGGGTGGCGGGTCACCGCGTATGGTCCGCTGGTCTGCAGGACATGGTCTCGTCGCACGCAGGGCGCCGGGGTCCACATGGTACCGAGCGACAGCCTGGCCCACGTGGTGAACGCGGCGCACAGGGGGAGGGCGCCGAGCGCGGCGGCGCCGATCCATTCCTCCGCCGGAAAGCGAACGTGCCGGTGGGCCAGCTCTGTCACGATCCACACCGCCACGGCGAGCGGGCCGAGCAGGCGCAGGATCTTCGGCCGGGATCGCGCCAGCACCCGAGGCGCCCGCCGCCGGTTGAACGCCGCCCCGGCGAGCCACACCGATGTTACGAGCCCCCAGCAGATCACTACGACGATCGTTGTCCATCGGCCGCTCATCTGGGATTCTCCTCTCCGTGGGTGCGCCCGGCGGTCGTCGACCGCCGGGCGCTCGGGTCATTCACGGGCTGTTACGTCCACAGGAAAACGGCCAGGCCAACGGCGAGCGCGACCAGAAACATTTGTTTTCCCTCCTTTCTTTCGACGAGATGAGCGAGGTCTAGCTGATGAAAGCGCCGACGACCCCGACGAAGATGACCGCGGAGATCAGGAAGATGCTGAAGACGTCGAACATGTCGGTGATCCTTTCGGGTGGATTGATCAGAATGAATCGGTGACCAGCGGCAGGGTGACGAACTGCCCGTTACCGAAGGTCACGGATCCTGTGCTGCGCACCGAACGGGCGTTCAGGTTGCTGCCGGCGAACACTGTGCCGATGCCGTAGTCACGGCAGTCGATACTGCTGGCGTTCTCGGTGCGGCAGTCTCTGGGCGCTGGTGGTACCCAGCACCGTCCGGTCATCGAGCCGAACTCGGGGCAGTCGGCGTTACCGGCCTCGCCGGCGCGGCGCGTGCTGTACTCGTTGTGCACGCTGATCACCCGGGCTGGCCGTTCGACCCAGTGGTCGTCCTCGAAGTGCTCGATCTTGACCGACGAGCCGGCGTCCGACCCGAAGATCGTGTAGTCGTGTACGAAGGCGGTGAAGGTCGCTCGCCAGTAACCGTTCGCGGAGCAGCGCACCGCCTGCTCGGGCAGGACCGTGTCTGACGGCAGCCCGCCGACCGCCTGGCACGGCGGAGGGATGTCAGGCGCAACTCGGGACGCGGCCTGGGCGTTGTCCGCCCAGGCCTGGCTGCGGGTCTGCGGGGTCACGCAGACGTGGTCGCCGGGAACGGCCTCACGCCACACCCAGCCCTGGCGGCAGGTGTCCGGGCCGTACGGGCCCCCTGCTGGTTCGCGCCGGTTGGCCGCCTGGGCGTTGTCCGCCCAGGCCTGGCTGCGGGTCTGCGGGGTCACGCAGACGTGGTCGCCGGGAACGGCCTCACGCCACACCCAGCCCTGGCGGCAGGTGTCCGGGCCGTACTCGCCCGCAGACGCCGGCGGAGCGGGCCCGAGAACCGTGGTCGCGACCATGGCCGCCGCGAGCGCGACGAGCCAGCCGAACAATCGTGGCATGTGGAACTCCGTTTCTTTCGCGGCACCCGCGACGGCGGGCGCATCACCTGTACTCGGAAAATCCGGGGAGTCAGCCGGCCGAGCCGCCGGTCTTCGGAGTGGATGGTCCGACCTTGCCGCCGGCCTGTTGCAGTGCAACTGCTTGCCGGCTGCGGCGCCCCGCAACCTCGAGTCGCCCAGCTACAGCCGATCTGCAACCGATCTGCAACTGGTTCCCGCGATCGTCGTCACCGCGGCAGGAGCACCGGTCCCACCCGAGATCCTGCGTGGCGGCCGTCCGCACCATGTACTGGGTGTTCTCCGCGGCAGCGTGAACCGGAACCGACTTTCGTACGTCGCGAGGATGTGACTGCGCATGGCCAGGCGCCGGTTCGTAGGCGCGATCCTGATAGCTCTCGGCATCGCCATGATGTGCGGTGGCGCCGTCGGCGCACTCTCTGCTCGGAACCAGGTGAGCCCGCCCGAAGAAGACGTCGAGAAATACCAGGAGACATCGCTCATGGCAGGGCTGACTGCCGTCGGCGGAATTTACGCCACTGCAGCCGGGGTACGGCTCTGTCTGCCCGGGAGGCGGAGGAAGAGGCCGAGCCGACTCGGCCGGATACTGATGGGTTTCGGTTTCCTCTTCGTCTCGACCGGACTGGCCATCATGGTTGCCGTCGGCACGATAGCGAGTTTCACGGCCGGAGCTTTCCTGCAGGCGACCGGCGCGATTCTGCTGGCTGTCGGTATGAACACCGGACGGTCAGATCCCGGCGGCGACCAGGATCACCGGCCGGGCGGCCACTGAGCACAACTGGCGCGGTATGGCTCGCCGGTCAGGTAGCGCTCCCATTCCGCCCTCGTCAGGTTCCTGCCGGCGATCCGGCACGCGGTCGCGATCCATTCCGACAGGTCGACGTGCCACACCTGAGCGATGCCTCTGCCGGAGCCGGCCACCGCCGACATCCCGTCAGGGCTGCGGGCCAGAATGCCCGCGCCATGGGCCTGCGTCGCCGGTTCCCCGATCGAGGCCGTCGTCGTGGCGTCCCACAGCTGCACGGAGCTCTGGTCACCGGTGTCACTTGTCGTCATGACCAGGTCGCCGTCGCGCAGGAAGGCCACGCCTCCCACGCTTGTGGTGTTGAGATGGCGGCGCACCGCGCCGTCGGCGGTGTCCAGGAACTCGACAAAACCAGAGGCTATGGTGCCGAAGCCGATGGCGATCGTCGTGCTGTCCGGCGAGAACGCCAACGTCGCCTGGTCCGCGGTCTCAAGTTGGCGCAGCCACACCGAGCGGCCGGTCGAAGCGTCGAACATCGTGATCCGGTGGCCCTGCTGGTCCGCGACAGCGAGCCGCTGCCCGTCAGGACTGAACACCGGCCGCGGCTGGTCGGTGAGGTCGGCGGAGCCTGCGGTGTCGAGGTCCGCGACCAGCCGCGGCCGGCGTGGATCACCGACCTCCCACAGCAGCACCCCGTCCGCGTGGACGACGGCGACCCGGTCACCCGCCGGGCTCCACGCCACCGCCGTCGGACGGTCCGCCGGGGCAAGCACCGCCAGTTCGGCTCTTCCGGCCCGGTCCCACAGCCGCAGCACGCCGTCGGCACCCGCTCCGACGACCCGTGCGCCGTCGGGGCTGAGCGCGACGGGAGCTGACACGGCACCGTCGAGCAGAGGGCCCAGCGCCCGTCCGTCAACTGCGTCCCAGACCAGGACCCGACGGTCGTCCAGGCCTTGCGTGACGACCTCGGCCCCGTTCGCCGTGAAGCTGCCGGTCACCCTGCCGTCGTGGCCTGCCAGCGTGAACCCCAGCGGGGAGCCGCCTCGGTCGAGGCGCCAGATGTCCGCCTCGGCGGCTCCGCTGGTCATCAACCGCCCGTCAGCGAGGAACGCGACGGGAGTGGCCGCCCGGCCGGCGGCCGGCAGCGTGACCTGCTCCCGCCCCGAGTCGACGGCGAAGATCCGGATGGAGTTCCCTCCGTCGTTCACAGCGAGCCGTCGCAGGTCCGGGCTGAGAACGACGCCCGGAGCCGCTGCCGACAGGCCCGTCAGCGGGGCCTGTTTCGCCAGGCCGGTGTTGACGTCCCACAACGTCACCCGGTCCTCCAGCGAGGTGGGCAGGGTGACTCCGTCGGCCCCGAAGAATCCCGGTGCTCCTGCCAGGTCGTGCAGGACAGCACCCGAGTCGAGGTCCCACACCCGCGTCGTCGGCCTGCCGTAGGCACCGGCGGCCATCCGTGTCCCGGTCGCGTTCAGGACGAAGATCGGTATCTCACCCGGGGCCGCTGGGAACCGCAGCGGCTGTCCCAGCTGGCGCGGTCGCTCGGGAACTGACCGATCCCATGACACGATCTGTCCGCTGTTGTCGACCGCGAAGAACCGGTCGGGGTCACGCGGGTCGAACTGGCCGTAGGCGAGCCCGGTGCCCGCCGGGATCGGAGCGCCCACCTGCCGGCCGGTGGCCACCTCCCACACCACGACCCTGCCGTCGTTACCTCCGACGGCGAGCATCGACGCGTCCGCGCTGAACACCGCGAGTTGGCGGCCGGTGGGCCAGTGCAGCTCGCGGACGAGGCGGGCGGCCTGCAGGTCCCACAGCCGGACCGTGCCGTCCTGGCCGGGAGCGGCGACCAGCCGACCGTCCGGGCTCACCGAGGGCGGCACCACAGCCGGCAGGAAACTCGACGACGGGAACCGGATGACCTGGTCGAGGTTGGCCGGGGTGCGGGCGAGGGCGGCCTGCAGCCCGCCTTCGGTGTCCCGCGACGGCGCGAGCCGGTAACCCTGCACCCCCAGCAGCAGTGCCAGGTCCACCTGGTCCGGCCCCAGATTCGCGGCCAGCGTCGCCAGCCTGCCGGCCTGCGACAGCGTGGTGGCTTCGCGGGCGACGTTGGCCTGCTGGTTCGCCGCACTCCACTGCACCACCGCCAGCACTGTCATGGTCAGCGCGACGACGAGCAGGACGGCCAGAACCGACGCCCAGGAGCGTGACCGGCGCGCCGAGCGGCGGGCGTCCCGAAGCTGACGTTCCTCGGCGGCGACCGAGGCGGCCAGGAACAACCGTTCCGGTGTGTTGGCGTCGCCAGGGTTGGCCTGCGCCCATTCCTGCAGGGCGTGCAGCCGGGTGCCGTGGTACAGGTAGCCCGGATCCTCGTTGCTGCGTTTCCAGGCGCTCGCCGCCTCGGTGAGCTGGCGGTGCAGACGACGGCCGTCACGGTCGGTCTCCAGCCAGCCCCGCAACCGTGGCCATGCGCGCAGCAGCGCCTCGTGCGCGACCTCGACGGTGTCGTCGTCAGCGGTGACCAGCCGCCGCTCGACCAGCACGGTGAGGATGCGGTCAGCGGCCTCGCTGTCCACGAGTTCGTCGCGGGCGGCCCGCCGCCGCACGTCCAGGCCGTCCTCGCCGAGGCTGACCAGCCTGAGCAGCAGTCGGCGTGCGATCGCCTGTTCACCGGAGTCCAGGTCCCTGTAGACGTCTTCGGCAAGCCGGGTGACCGCTCCGGCGACGCCACCAGCCTCCCGGTACGCCGCAGTCCGCAGCATCCGGCCGTCACGGCGTTCCCAGGTCGCCAGCAGGGCGGTCGACAACAACGGCAGCGCGCCCGGTTCGTGCCTGGCATCGGCGAGCACGGCCGCCACGAACCCGTCCTCCACGCCCAGGCCCGCGACCCGGGCGGGCTGCTCGATCGCCTGGGAGAGTTCCTCGTCGGTCATCGGGCCGACCAGCAGCGTGTTGCGCCCGACGAGGCGGGCGAGCGTCGGATGGCGGGCGAAGCGGCCGTAGTAGTCGGCCCGCACGGTGATGACGACGCGCAGCCGCCCGTCCCGCCGGTCGAGCTCGCCGACCAGCCACTCCACCACAGCGGTGCGCGTCACCGCCGACCAGGCGGTGAAGGCCTCCTCGAACTGGTCCAACACCAGCAGATCGGTGCCGTCGGGGTCTTCGGTGCCGCCGTCTCGCAGCACCGCGCGCAGTGCCGCCTCATCGGTCGCACCTGTCCGCAGCGGCGTGTACCGCCATTGTTCGCTGCCCGGCAGAGCACCCGCACGCAACGCGGGAAGCAGCCCGGCGCGGACCACGGACGACTTCCCGCTTCCGGAAGGGCCGACCACCGTGAGTAACGGCGCGGCGACGCACCCGGTGACCAGCTGGGCGATCAGCCGTTGCCGGCCGAAGAAGTAGGCGGCGTCCGCCTCGTCGAAGCGGGCCAAGCCCTTGTACGGACACACGACGGTGCTGAGCCCCGAGGCCTGGGAGGAGCTCACCCGCTGCAGGTCGGTGACGTCGTCGAGCATCTCCTGCTCGGCCTGCGCCAGTGTCCGGTGGACCGCGGCCATCCGTTCGGCCGAGCGGCCGGCCTGGGCTCTCGCCCGCTCGGCGGCCCATCGCGCCGCCGCCTCGTGGGCCCTGGCCGGGTTACCGCCTGCGGTGTCGAGGATCGCCGAGGTCGCCTCGTCCAGATCGGCGGGTTGGACGTAGCCCGCCACGATGTGACCGACCGCGTCGTCCCCCAGTGGCCCGAGCCGCAACACCCGCTCGGCAGGAACCGCGTCAGCCCAGCCGTCCGGGCAGGCGGCCCGGTCGGAGGCGGCCACCACCACGACCAGCACCGGGCGGCCGCTCCCTCCGACCTCGGCAGCCAGCCGCTTCACCCACGCGGGCCCGCTCTCAGCTGACCCGGTCCCCGCGGATTCCGCCCCAGCCGGCCCCGGCCCGGCGGGCGCAGCCTCCGCAGGTTCCGTGCCGGCTGGCTGGTCCACGACGACGAGCACGGGACGTTGCGCCGTCTGCGCCGTGAGTGCGGACGTCGGGGTCGTCTCGACGACGGCGCCGCGCGCCGCCACCGTCCGGGCGAACTCCGCCACCAGGCGGCTGGCCCCGCCCCCCGGTTCGGCCTCGACGACAACCAGCCTGCCCACGTCGTCGAGTACCTGGTCCCACGAGTCCTGCAGCCAGCGCTGGGCCGCATCCCTGCCGATCAACGGGGTACGGTCGGCACTCAGCGGAGCCGGAACATCGCCCGGTCGCACCGGCCAGGCGACCTCGACGGGCCGCTGCGAAACGATCGTGGCGTACAGCGTGCGCAGCTTCAGTCCGGGCTCGATGCCACCGTCGTCGACCAGCCGCGTCCGAGCAGCGCGGTAGGTGTCGAGTGCCTCCATCTGCCGCTGCGACTCGTAGAGCGCCACCATCAGCTGGCCCCAGAACCGCTCGTTGGTCGGATGATCGGCGACCAGGCGCCGCAGGTCGCCGACCGTACCCGCGGCACGGCCCAGGGCGCGTTCGGCGTCGAGCCGGTCGGCGGCCGCGGTGAGCCGGAGTTCGGTGAGCCGGTCCCGCTCCGGGGTGAGGTAGGCGACGTCCGCCAGGTCCTGGTAGGGCTCATCGCCCTGCCACATCGCCTCCGCCCGACGGAACCGGGCCAGTGCGAGGTCCGGTGCCCCGGCCACCAGCGCCGACTGCGCGCGGTCGACCAGCCGCGCGAACGACGCCGCGTCGAACGCGGCGTCGTCGACCCGCAGGCAGTACCCCGTCGGCGAGGTGACCAGCACCGACCAGCCGGCCTCGGGCCGCTCCGGTTCGAGCAACGGGCGGAGGCGGGCGACGTAGGCCTGCACCGTCCGTTCGGCGCTGGCCGGCGGCTGCGCTCCCCACAGACCGGTAACCAGCCGAGGCACCGAAACCGCGCGGTTACGCTCGGACAACAGGATGGCCAGGAGTGTGCGTTCGCGGGTACCGCGCAGCTGGACGAGCGTGCCGCCCCGGTGAACTTCCAACGGCCCGAGCACCTGAAACGACAGCACCGCCCGCCGATGACCGGCCAACGGACGCTGGCTCTGCACGCTCCGCTCGTCGCCCGCCGAGCCGACGCCCTCGTCGAGCATGTGGGCTGCCCCCCGCCGTCCCATCCCCCGTGCCCCCATCTGCGCGCCAGGCGAGGCACCTGTTGACCGAGATCCACCGTAGTCGCGCTCAGCAACCAAGTCGACACTCACCCTGCCGGGACGGCCAGAGCGGACAAGCCGCCGGGAACAGCCCCGGAGCGCCGGTGCTGGTTCAGCCGGTCGGAAAGGTTCAGTGATGACGGCGACCGTCCGGTTGACGGTGGTCCAGGGTGACTCGGCCGGCGCGGAGCTCGTCTTCACCGTCCATCCCCAGTCGCCCGGCGGCGCGGGCTCGCGGTCCCCGGACGGCCTGGCCGCCGCCGTGGTGGCCCCGCGCTGCGCCGTCTGCGGTGGGCCGGTCGACGGCGAGCCGCGCTCGGAACATCCGAACAGCACGGCGAACGGATGCTGCCGGGGCGCCACCGCCGATCCTCGGTCGGCGTCCTGGTTCGGGTGCAGCCGCTCACCCCGCACGAAACGCGCGTTGCCCTCCCTCAGGACCGCGAACGCCTCGGCGGCTTGTGAATTCGGTTCACAGTGGTACGCTTCCGCTGCCTGTCCGGTTGGCCGGGGATGTGCGGGTACTCGACGTCGGCGAGCCCCGCGGACGCGAGGGCCACTTGCTGCCCTGCCAGAATGTTCGGGCTGTCCACAAGGGGGATGAGGATGCCGAGTTCGACCACGGAACGTGTGTCATCGCATGACGGT
The DNA here is from genome assembly GCF_041008525.1 of Parafrankia sp. FMc2. NCBI lineage: Bacteria > Bacillati > Actinomycetota > Actinomycetes > Frankiales > Frankiaceae > Parafrankia > Parafrankia sp. FMc2. The sequence goes on from NZ_JBFLUG010000127.1 coordinate 11,861, forward strand.
GCGACGCCCACGGCGGAGGTCGGGCTGCCCGGCATCGGCGCGCTCGTCGAGGTGCGTGGCCAGAAGTGGGTGGTCGCGGAGACGGATGCCCAGGTCACCCAGGACGGTGCCGGTGCGGCCCGCGGCCCGGGGCCGGCTGTCCCGAGTTCCCTCGTCACCCTGCAGAGCGTCGAGGACGGCCGGTACGGCCACACGATCGAGGTGATCTGGGAGGTCGAACCCGGCCGGCGCATCCTGCCCAGCGGCTCCCTGCCCGACGTGACCAGCGGCGGTTTCGACTCCCCGGAGCGGCTCACCGCCTTCCTCGACGCCATCCGCTGGTCGGCGGTGACCTCCGCGGACGCCCGCCGCCTGCAGGCCCCGTTCCGCTCCGGCGTCGCCGTCGAGGACTACCAGCTCGAACCCGTCGCCCGGGCGCTGGAGGCCCCGCGGGTGAACCTGCTGCTCGCCGACGACGTCGGCCTCGGCAAGACGATCGAGGCCGGTCTCGTCGCCGAGGAGCTGCTGCTGCGCCACCGGGCCCGGCGGATCATGGTCGTCTGCCCGGCCGGCCTGACCCTGAAATGGCGCGACGAGATGGCGGAGAAGTTCGGCCGCGAGTTCACCGTCATCGACGCCGAGCGCTGCGCCGCCGTCCGCCGTTCACACGGCAGCGCGGCGAACCCGTTCGAGGTCCACCCCCTCACGATCGTCAGCCTTCCGTGGCTGCGCGGCCCGAAGGCACAGCGGCTGCTCGACGAGGTCCTTCCCGGCGACGGCCAGCCGACCTATCCGCGTACGTTCGACCTGCTGATCCTGGACGAGGCCCATCACGTCGCCCCGGCCGCGCCGAAGCAGGTCTACGCCGTCGACTCCCAGCAGACGAAGCTGATCCGCCGCCTCGCCCCGCACTTCACCCACCGGCTTTTTCTCTCCGCCACCCCGCACAACGGCTACCTCGCGTCCTTCACCGCGCTGCTGGAGATCCTCGACGACCAGCGCTTCGCCCGCGGTGTCGCACCGGACCGCAAAGCGGTCGAGGAGGTGGTCGTCCGCAGGCTGAAGGGCGGCATCGAGAACGCCGACGGCACCCCGCGGTTCCAGCCGCGGCGCTCCATCGACCTGCCGGTGGTCTATCCCGACGACGAACGGGAGATCCACGGCCTGCTCAAGGAGTTCTCCGCACTGCGCCGGACCCGGCTGAACTCCGAGCGCGGACGCAAGGCGACCGACCTGGTGACGCTGCTGCTGAAGAAGCGGCTGTTCTCCTCCCCGGCCGCGTTCGCCCACACCGTCGCCGTCTACCGGGAGACCCTCGCCGCCCGCCACGGCCGGCCGGGACAGTCCGCACCGTCCGCCGCCGGCCCCGCCAGCACCGTCGACGACGTCCCGGAATGGATGGACGACTACTTCGACGACATCGCGACCCTCGACGACGAGCAGCTCGCCGACGCCGAGGACGACGCGCTGGGTCGGGTCCGCCCGATGCAGCCGGACCCGACCGACCCCGAGACCGAGCTGCTGGCACGGATGCAGCGCTGGGCGGACGCCCACGAGGCCGAACCGGACGCGAAGGCCCGTGCCCTGCTCGCCTACCTGGTCTCGGTCTGCCGCCCGGACGGGAAGCACTGGCTCAACGAGCGCGTCGTCGTCTTCACCGAGTACCGCGACACCCAGACCTGGCTCGCCGGCCTGCTGCGCCAGCAGGGGCTCGGCGGGGAGCGCCTCGGCCTGCTCCACGGCGGCCTGCCCGCCGACGAGCGCGAGCAGCTCCGGCTCGCGTTCCAGGCCGACCCGAGCGAGCACCCGGTGCGGATCCTGCTCGCCACCGACGCCGCCAGCGAAGGCATCGACCTGCAGAACCACTGCCACCGCCTGGTCAACTACGACATCCCGTTCAACCCGAACAAGCTGGAGCAGCGGATCGGCCGGATCGACCGGTACGGGCAGCGCCAGCAGCCGGAGATCCGCCACTTCGTCGGCTCCGGGTTCTCCGGCGCGGTCGACTCGTATGAGGCCGACCTGGAGTTCCTCTCCCGGGTCGTGAAGAAGGTCGCGCAGATGAAGGCCGACCTCGGCTCGGTGAACGCCGTCCTCTCCGACCGGGTGCAGCGCCGCATGCTCGGCGAACGCGCCGCCGACCTGACCACCCTCGACGACCTCGACACCCCGGCCGCCGCCGGCGGCGCGTCCGGCCCGGCCGGCACGGCGGCGGGCGGCAAGGACGACGCCGTCCCCGTCGCGGAGAACGTGCGGGAGCAGGTACGCCGGCTGCGCGCCACCCTGGACGACACCGTCCGCGATCTCGGCATCACCCCGCGGGCCGTCGAACGGGTGGTGAACACCGCCCTGGGCCTCGCCCGCCAGCAGCCCCTGCAGCCCCACGTCGACGAACGCGGCGACCTCCACGACGATCACCCGCGCCACCTCCCCGCCCAGCGCGACGACGAACCGGGAGACGGGATGTTCGACGTCCCCACCCTGACCGGTTCGTGGGCGCGGGCCTCGGCCGGGCTCACCGAGAAACTGCACCGCGACGGCGCCCCGCCGCGCCAGCTGCCCGTCACCTTCGACCCGGCCGTCGCCCGGGGCCGCGACGACGTCGTCCTCGCCCACCTCGGCCACCGGCTCGTCGACATGTCGACCCGGCTGCTGCGCGGCGCCGTCTCCAACGCCGACATCGGCCTGCACCGGGTGACCGCCGTGCGCACCGACGACCCGCGCTGCGAGGAGGTGCTCGTCGGCGCCTTCTCCCGCTTCGTCCTCGTCGGCGCCGACGGCGTGCGCCTGCACGAGGAGGTCCTGCAGGCCGGCGGCTGGATGCCCGCGGCCGGCCGCTTCCGCCGCCTGGAGAACCTCACCGTCCTCGGCGAGATCGTCGGCCCCGCGCTCGCCGCGGGACGTCCCGTCTCGAGAGAGACCCAGGAACGCCTCGCCGAACGCTGGCCCGCCGCCCGCGAGGGCGTGCTCTCCGCCCTGAACTGGCGGACGAGAACCCGCCAGGAGTCGCTCACCCGCATCCTGGCGCAGCGCCAGAACGCCGAGGAGACCCGGATCGCCACCATCCTCGACCAGTTCGCGGACACGCTGCGCTCGGCGCTCGACAGCCGCGAGAACGAGGAAGGCGTCCTGTTCAGCATGGCCGAGGTCGACACCCGCAGCCGGGAGGAACTGGCCCAGTTCCGCCGGGACAGGCAGTCCTGGGAGGACCGCCTGCACCGGCTCGGCCAGGAGAAACAACGAGAACTCGACGTGATCGCCGGCCGCTACCGCGACCCCCGCCAGCACCAGTTCCCGGTCGCGGTCGTCCTGGTCGTGCCGGCCCGGGAGGCGGGACGATGAGCACACGGACGACAACCGGCACCCGTGCCGGCTCCAGCAGTTCCGGCGGCCCCAGCGGCCCGGGCGCCCGGCGGCGGTCCCCCGTCCCGGACGGCACGACCCAGCACCGCGACTGGCTGACCCTCATCGACGTCACCGGGCCGTTCCTCAGCCTGCCCGTGCTGCGGCGGATCTGGCCGACCCTCGACCCGCTGGAGAAGAAGACCCGCGAACAGCTCCGCCGCGAACACGCCACCTGGCTGGACGCCCCCGCCGCCGGCCAGCGCGCCTGGGTCCGGTACGTGCTCGCCGACCTGCTCGGCTGGGGCGACGCACTCCTCTGGCCCGCATCCGACACCGCTTCCGACGCCGCCAGCCCGCTCGCCGCGCTCACCGCGGACGTCGACCAGCACGACACCCGCGTGACCCCGTCCTTCGTCCTCGTCGACCCGAGCGCCGCCGCCGCTGACGCCGCGGCCGACAACTCCGACGTCGCGGCCGGGGTGAAGCCGGACGCTGTGTGCCTGCTCGGCCTGGTCGTCGCACCCGGCCAGTCACCGACGGGACGCATCGCCGGCCAGGCGTGGGCGGCGACCCCGGTGGACCGGGCGGCCCTCACCTGCCGGCACCACGGCATCGAACTGGCCCTGGTCACGAACGGCCGGCAGTGGGCCCTGGTCTGGGCTCCGCGCGGCGGCGTCACCACCACCGCCGTGTTCGACGCCGTCTCCTGGCCGGAAGCCGCCGAACGGGACGTCGTCCGCGCCTTCGTCTCCCTGCTGTGCCGGCGCCGCTTCTTCGCCGTGCCCGACGCGGAGACCCTCGTCCCACTGCTGAAGGCGAGCCTCGGCAGCCAGGAGGAGATCACCGAGGCACTCGGCGTCCAGGTCCGCCAGGCCGTCGAGCTGCTCGTCGCCGCCTTCGGTCGCTGGCACGTCGCCGAGCACGCCCGCGGCGGCGTCGGGCTGCGCGACATCCCCGAACATGACATCTACCGCGGCGCCGTCGCCGTCATGATGCGGATCGTCTTCCTCCTCTACGCCGAGGAACGCGGCCTGCTGCCCGCCGACAACGACCTGTACGCCCGCACCTACTCCGTCGGCCGGCTGTGCGCCGAACTCGAACAGCAGCTCTCCGACGGCGCCACCGAGGACGACCTCGAACAGTCGACCGCCGCCTGGCACCGCCTGCGCGCCCTGTTCACCGCCGTCTTCACCGGCATCGACCACCCCCGCCTGCGCATGCACGCCCACGGCGGCTCCCTGTTCGACCCGGCGACCCACCCCTGGCTGCCCCTCGCCGTCGACGACCGCACCGTGCTGCACACGCTCCGCGCCGTCCAGTACGTCCAGGTCGGTTCCGGCCGTTCCCGCGAGCGCCGCACCCTGAGCTTCCGTTCGCTGGACGTCGAACAGATCGGCTACGTCTACGAGGGCCTCCTCTCCTACGATGCCCGGCGCGCCCCGGCCGGGGAGGTCGTCGTCGGATTGGTCGGCAAGGAGGGCCTGGAAGCCGAAGTCCTGCTTTCCGACCTGGAGGACCTCGCGTCACGCCACCGCGGCCGGCCCCTGCTCGCCGCCGTCTTCGCCGAGCGTTTCAAGGACAGCGGCATCGGCTCCGCGAAGGCGATCGAGAAGCGTCTCGCCCCGCTGGAGGCCGGTGAACGGGAGGAGACCCGCAAGGCGCTGCTCGCCGTGACCCGCGGCGACTACCCGACCGCCGAACGCCTCCTGCCGTTCGCCAACCTGCTGCGCCGCGATCTGCGCGACCAGCCCGTCGTCATTCTTGAAAGCGGCCTGTACGTCACCGAATCACCGCTGCGGAAGAACACCGGGACCCACTACACACCACGCTTCCTCGCCGAGGAGGTCGCGAACAACGCCCTGGAACCACTCGTCTACCTCCCAGGCCCCCTGCAGACCGCCGACACCAATGCCTGGAAGCTACGCTCCAGCACCGACATTCTCGGCCTCAAGATCGCCGACATCGCCATGGGCTCCGCCGCCTTCCTCGTCGCCGCCGCCCGCTACCTCGGCGACCGCCTCGTCGAAGCCTGGACCACTGAAGGCGACCCGCGTGCCGGCGGACGGACCACAGCCGGCCCGACCTCGGCCGGGCGCACACCCACCGGGACTGCCAGGGGCACCGGAACCACCGGCGCCATCGACACCGCCATGGGAACCGGGCCGAGATCCGGCACAGGTCCCACCACCCTGGCCGGGCACGGCGACTCTGGCGAGTGGCTCGGCCGCGACGCCGAGGAGGACGACGCAGTCATCGAGGCCCGCCGGGCGATCATCGAGCACTGCCTGTACGGGGCGGACATCAACGAGATGGCCGTCGAGATGGCCAAACTCTCCCTGTGGCTGGTCTCGATGGACACCCGCCGCACCTTCACCTTCCTCGACGACAAACTCGTCGCTGGCGACTCCCTGCTCGGCATCACCTCCCTGGACCAGCTCGAATACATGCACTTCGACCCCGTCAAGGGCCGGGAGATCCACACCGACATCTTCGACTGGACGTCCGACCTGCGCGCCCAGGTCTGGGACGTCGCCGCCGCCCGTCAGTCGATCACCGAAACGGACGGGTCGACCCTCCGCGGCCTCGAGGAGAAGCAGCTTCTCCTCGATGACGCACGCCGGCGCACCGCCACACTGACCCGCTTCGCGGACTCCCTGATCGGCGCCACCCTCGCCCACGCCGGCAAAGGTGAACGCGGCCAGAAGATCGCCTCCGAGCAGGCCGCGAAACTCGCCGCCGACACCACCGAGGGACGCCGGGACGCGGACGACGCCCGACGCGAGATCACCCGGTGGCTGGCAACAGACCACGTCCCCGGCAGCTTCGACCGCCGGCCCATCCACTGGCCCCTCGTCTTCCCCGAGGTCTTCGAACAGGGCGGCTTCGACGCCGTAGTCGGCAATCCACCGTTCCTCGGCGGACAGAAGCTCACCGGCTCGCTCGGTATCGCCTATCGGGAGCACCTGGTCGAGAACATCGGAGCCGGCGCCCGCGGAAGCGCCGACCTGATCGCCTATTTCACGCTGCGCGCGCACGGCCTGCTCAGCCCCAACGGCCAGACCGGGCTGATCGCCACCAACACCCTGGCCCAGGGCGACACCCGCGAAGTCGGCCTTGATCAGGTCGTCGCCCAGGGAAACATCATTCGCCGGTCGGTGAAAAGTGCCCCGTGGCCGTCGAAGTCCGCGACGGTCGAGTACAGCGCCGTGTGGACGACCACCCAGCTGGGACAGGACGTCGTACGCATCGCCGACGGCGTCGCCGTCCCCGGCATCGCCCCCTCCCTCGACCCCGAATCCCGCGTCACCGGCAACCCCTATCGACTCGCGGGGAGCAGTGGTGTTGCCTTCATCGGGAGCTATGTTCTCGGCCTCGGCTTCACGATGGAGCCGGAGCAGGCGCAGGCCCTCATCGCGAAGGACCCGCGCAACGCCGAGGTCCTCTTCCCGTACCTCAACGGTCAGGACCTGAACTCCCGCCCCGACTGCTCCGCCAGACGCTGGGTCATCAACTTCCATGACTGGCCCGAGGACCGCGCCCGCCAGTACCCCGACTGCTACGACCAGGTCCGCCGCCTGGTCAAACCCGAACGCGATCAGAACAACCGCAAGGTCCGCCGTGACTACTGGTGGCACTATGCGGAGAAGCAGCCGGCGATGATTGAGGCGATTCGAGGGCTCGATCGGGTAGTTGTCATGGCTCAGGTGAGCAAGACGGTTATGCCGGCGATGGTGTCGACCCGACAGGTTTTCGACCAGAAACTGGTCGTCTTTGCTTCCGGTGATGAGGCATTCTTGGTGGTGCTGTCTAGTGCGCCGCACTACTGGTGGGCGCAAACTAGAAGTGCCACGATGAAAGCGGATCTAAGCTACTCCCCATCCGATGTCTTCTACGCTTTTGCTTTGCCTGAAACGTCGCCTGAAATGTTGAATCTCGGGAGAGACTTCGATAGTTTCCGCAGTGCCTTCATGGAGTCTCGATCGATAGGTCTGACGAAAGCCTGCAACATGGTCTTTGATACCGCCTGTCGAGATTCTGACGTGATCTCTCTTCGAGATTTTCAGCGGAGGATCGATGAAATGGTAATTCGCGCATATGGCTGGGATGACATAGTCGAAAAAGGACTCGATCACGGGTTCCATCCGGCCGGGAAGTACATGCGGTACACAATTGGGCCGTGGGCGCAGCGGGAGGTACTTGACCGGCTGCTTGAGCTGAACCATGCCCGGTACACCGAGGAGGTCGCCGCCGGGCTGCACGACAAGGGGGCCAAGAAGAAGGGCGCCCGAAGCAGGCCGGCGGCTTCCGAGTCGGCGGGTGAGGCACTGTTCGAGCTGTAGTCCGTGTTCACCTGACCCGTCTACTGTGGGGCGGATCCAGTTATCTAGAGTGGGCGGTCAGCCGGTGGGCGGGTATGCCCAGTCGCTGCCGGGTCGCACCACCATCAAAGGTCGGGACAACCTTCGGTGCGCGCTGGTTCAGGGGGAATCCATGCGTATTTTTCATCTACGCCGTCACGCGGTCTCCGTGGCCTTCAGCTTCTCGGTTGGGCGGTCCGAGTGTGTTCGCCACGTCGCGGCGGCGGCCGTTGAAAAACTTCTGTAGGTAGGCGTCGCGGCCTAGCCGACCGCCATTGCCGCGGCGCTCCGAGGAATCGGGCCGGCTGTGTGTGCCGGTCTGCGGGGAGTCGATTTAGTTCTTGAAAGCGTAAAACTCGGGCGTCTTCCCGGAGTTGGATAGCACTGTGCTGCCTGAAAACGGGAAGTCGTCGCCTCGCTGTGCCGCCAGATCTTTTTCTGCGAGGCTTGAAAAGACCTCGTTCTGTTCAAGCACCCCACGGCCGCGCCGTCCTTCTATGTGGCCGTGATATTCGCTCGACTGTGCCGAAAATCGTTGCCGGCAGCCACTTTTACGGGGGTTTCACATGAGCAAGGCCAGATTTCTCCTTGTCGCCGCTGCGTTGGCCGGGGCGGTCGGGCTGACCGGTTGTCTGGAGGAGACGTCCGTCTCCTCGACCGGGACGACCACCGGCCCGGGGCAGGGCGGCGCCGAGGCCGGAGCACCAGGTGCGGCGGCCGGACAGCAAGGGTCGGCGCCGGAGGGTACCCGGCAGGCCCAGTACGGCGAGGTCCTGGAGATCCGTAAGGACGGCGAGGTCGCGGCGACCCTCAGTGTCGCCGAGCCGAAGCCGGTGTCGTCGTTCTTCGGCGGTGTCAGCACGCCGACCAGCGGCCCTTCGTTCGCGACCTTCTTGGTGTCGGTCACCTCGCAGCAGGCCGGTTTCGACGTCAACCCGTTCGACTTCTTCGTCCGCACGCCGGAGGGTGCCCGGGTGCAGCCGACGTTCGGCTGCGAGCCGGCGTTCAACGCGGCGACCCTCGGGGTGGGGGAGAAGTTCCAGGGCTGCCTGACCGTCGACGTCGCCCACGGCAACCTCGTCTACACCTCGAACCTGTTCCAGTCGGCCAGCCTGGCCGAGTGGCCCGCCTTCTGACCCGGCGCGGGGCGTGGGCCTATCTGCTCGGGCGGGCACTTCGCCGCCGCCCGGCCCCGTGGGTGACCTGGGCCGCCTTCGGCCTGTGCGCGGTGCTCACGGTCCTGGCGCTGGTCGTCAGCAAGCCCCTGACCGACAGCGTCCTCACCTCGAACGCCGCGTTCAACCAGGACCGGGTGCAGCGGGACATCGCCGCCGAGATCAGGCGTTAGGCCGGTGTCTCCGTCACCGTGTCCTGCCCCGTGGACCCGCCGATGTCCGCGGGCTCCACGTTCCGTTGCGTCGCCGAAGGCGGCGGCGAGCGAACCTTCGTGCTGATCACGGTGGAGGACGACAGTGGCAGCTACACCTAGTAGACCGTCGCCTCTAATATTCGGGGTAGAGGTGGCGGAGTTTGGTGCGGGCGTCGCTGGCGGTGAAGTGCCAGGTGACCTGTCGCTGGTCGGTGTTGACCGTGTTCTGCCAGGCGGTGAGT